>JAITVC010000296.1 GCA_031286005.1 Bacteroidales bacterium | reverse complement strand
TAAAAAATCTGGGTGGCGTAAAAAGCGATTCGGTTAAACGTCCTGTTTTGGCGATACTTTCCAGACGTAAACTTCCCCAAAAACATCAAGGTTTTTTGATTGATTATGCCTTTGATATTTTGCAAAGCAACCACGAAAAGGTCGCTTCCAAAGCGTATGCTATGGATATTTTAGCCAGTATTGCAATCGACGAGCCCGACCTAAAAGGTGAGTTATTTTCTGTAATTGAATTGCAATACAAGGATGCATCCGCAGGGTTTTGCTCGCGGGCACGGAATGTTTGGAAACGATTGCAATAGGTACGAGGTGCGAGTTCGCTTACGCTCACAGTGCGAGGTACGGGGTTTCGGTAAGGCCGACAACCTCGTACCCCGTACCGCTTGCACAGCAAGCACGGCCTCGTGCCTTTTACACGGCTTCTACTGCTGTGATTTCGGGGATTGCACGTTTAACTGTAACTTCTACGCCGTTTTTCAAGGTCATCATGGCGTGTGGGCAACTGCCGCAAGCGCCTTGTAGTTTAACTTTGACAACGTTGTCGTCGGTCAGTTCAATGAAAGAAATGTCGCCACCATCAGCTTGCAGATAAGGGCGGATTTGTTCGATGGCGTCGATAACTTTTTGGTTTAATTCTGTTTTGTTCATGATAATATTGTTTATTTGTTTAGTTCTTTATGATAGTTCCTTCGCTTCGCTCAGGATGACATATCTTTTCGCATACGATGTGTGTGTTATCAGAAAATAGTGATTCGGTCGATGTTGAAAGCGGCGTTTGAGATACGCAGTTGTGGTGGTGTTTGACGTCGTTTGTAGGCACTGTTTTGTACTAATTTCAAGGTTTTATTAACAATTTCCGTGCCAAATCCATTTGCAATGATTTGCGAGGCCGATAAATTTTGTTCCAAATGCAGTTGCAGAATGGCATCCAAGACATCATATTCGGGTAGCGAATCGGAGTCTTTTTGATTAGGACGCAATTCGGCAGATGGGGTCTTGTTGATGGAGTTTTGAGGAATGATTCCACGTTTTCGATTGATGAAATTGGCTAATTCGTAAACTTGAAATTTGTACAAATCACCAATCACGGAAAGTCCGCCGCAGAGATCGCCATACAGTGTGCCATACCCTACTGCGGCTTCAGTCTTGTTGGATGTATTTAACAAAACATGTCCCAATTTGTTAGAGATTCCCATCAAAATCATTCCACGAATACGGGCTTGCAAGTTCTCTTCTGCCAAGCTAAACGGGCGTTTTCCAAAAACGGGCAATAAGGTTTGGTGCATGGTTTTAAAAGCCTGCTCAATGGGTATAATATGATAATCTACTCCCAAATTATCGGCTGATTTAACTGCATCGGCAATCGAATGTTCGCTCGAATAAGGCGAAGGCATCAACACACCCAACACGTTTTTCCGGCCTAAAGCCGCTACCGCCAAGGGCAAAACCACAGCCGAATCAATGCCTCCGGAAAGACCTAAAACAGCCGTTTTCAAACCTCTATCCGCAAAATAATCACGAATGCCACAAACTATGGCTTCATACATCCATTCGATTTGAGATGCCGGTATTTTCGGTGTTTTAGAATATAAGAAAGATTCCGCAAAATAGGCCTGTTGTTTCACAATTTTTCCTTCCGAACTAATTTGCAACGAGCCTCCGGCAAGGATTAACGAGCCTTGCCCACCAACAGCATTGGCGACACATATTTCGACACAGTATTGTTTAGCTAATTTGCAAAAGTATGGCGTTCGAGATTCTATAGTTTGGTAATTAAAACTCCACGCATCTAACACTATCCATTTCTCGAAATGGTCTGATTTTTCAAGTTTTCTTTCCAAGTCGGAAGCAAAAGCCAAGCCGAATTTGAAAGATTTGGGATATTTCGATTGTTCGGATGTTGTAAAATAGCGATTGAAATTCAATCCCACATCTTTCCATCCGCACGAATTATCTGAAAAGGCTTTGATTTTACCATTTTCCAAGCATAGCAAACGATGAACAAGTTGATGGTGTTCCGCAAACGGAATATCCAAAACCACCGTCAAACCCTCTATATACTTCAAAATCCGTTCAACATACGCCCAGCATTGGCTCACAAATTCGCTTGATTTCAGTTCATCGGCAATCGGGTACCCGGTCAAAGAGAACGCCGGAAAAATCAAGGTCTTTACCGATTTCTTGGATGCCTCTTTGAGACATTTCCGAATAGCTTTGTAATTTTCCTCCAAATTGGCGGGCAAAACATGAATTTGTGCAATTTCTATCATTTTTTTGTAACAAATTTAAATATTTTTCGTATATTTGTATAACGATTTGACAAAATTACGATTTTTTTTTCAATTCAAACGCATGACAACGAAAAAAATTTTTTATATGGCCTTATTCTTGCTTACGTTTTTCTCTGTGAAAAACGTGCAAGGGCAAGTTGATTTTCTGTTGTTTGGCGGATTCAATTCATCTAAAATCATCTCCGAATTCGACAGTAAGGAGACCCTTTTTTCGGAAGCCAAAGCGAATTACAATGTTGGCGCCGGGTTTCGTTTTGGTTTGGGCAAGGTTCTTTATCTGCAACCCGAAGTTTATGTTACACGAAAAGGCGGCTTAGAGCAAGCGTTTAGGGTCAATCTGTGCGATTCCATCAGCCAAACCACCAACGTGCAGAGTGTAGATGCTCCACTGATGCTGG
>JAITVC010000287.1 GCA_031286005.1 Bacteroidales bacterium | reverse complement strand
GGTTTGTAATAGATAGCCGTATTCGGGTCTTCGAGATTTTTAGCTTTTTCATTACGTGGCAAATCGGCTTGCCAATGCAAGTCTATAAAATTGGTGCGGTTAGAAATTAAATCGTTCATGCCTACGAAATTCATTTGGAAATCGATCATGTAATCGTTTCCTTTGAAGTTGTAAACAAATTCGATGTAGCGCGACATATCTCGGCCTTCATCCCCGCTCTCCGCATACAATCGCATAGCGATTTGGGCTGTTTGGTCGCCGGTGATTTTCGTGCCGTTTGGGGCATTAACAACCGTTTCAAAATAGTAATCTTTACTATTGATTAAGCGATTGTTCACAAAAAACGAGATATAGAAATCCTGCCATTGTTGATTGAACAGGAACAGCGAATCTTTTGTCCACGTAAGGTAATTTTTAAGATTCACCCGATTGATAGCGCCGCCCAAATTCGTAAAATCGACCACAAACACATCGGTTTCCAATGTCGTGATTTGAGTTTCGCCAATTTGGCTGCCGGAAAACACATTGTTTACGTCTCGCAGCACCGTCGCAGTATCTTGCGTATGGGCGCCACCATCTGTAGTTTCAGATGTTTCAGCGGCCAACTGCGCAATTGAATCTTGTCTGAACGCATCGGCTATTTGTTGTTCCTGACGTTCGCGTTGCAATTGTTCGCGCTCTTCTGCGCTTGGGGAAGCCCACCAGCTATATCCGGCAATCAGTCCGAAAATAAGCAGTAAGCCAATAATTGTATTTCTATCCATGATTTAAGGTTTTCAAAAGTTTGCAAAGATACGAAAAAAAATTAAAAACTGCAAGCAGACGAAGTCAATTAAAAATTAAAAAATTTTATAGCGAACGTGTACCGAAGTTGTACCGGAGTTGGTACGGACTTGGTTCCTACAAATACCGAACGAGTGCCCTATAAACATCGAACAAATACCCAACAACTATCGAATAACTATCGAACAAACATGCTACAATGGTCTATTTGAATATCGTAAAATGTTGGTAATTTGCGGGTTGTAAGTTTTGTTGTTTTGTAGTATTTTCAATCTTAGGAAATTAATTATACTTTCTTTGCTATTTCTTTGCTGTTTCTTTGCTGTTTCTTTGCTATTCTTTTGCTATTTCTATACTGTTTTTATGCTGTTTTTATGCTGTTTCTATATACCTGAGCTATACCTACGCTATACCTGCTATACTCTTGCTATGCTCCTGTATTTCATAATTAATCTGTTATAAATTTAGCTGTTCATAATTAACCTCTTAACCCCTTAACCCCTTAAGCCCATTTTTCACTTTTAATTTTTAATTGTTAATTTTTAATTATTTTTCGTACCTTTGCAAAAAAATGCAGAATCTAAAGCTATCACATGAAAAAAACGCTTACAGAGAAACTGAGCAAAAATAGTTGGGGCTATGCGCTTTGTCGCTTTTTGTGGACTAAGCCGAATCATACCAGATATTACAGGCATATTCGCATTATCGGGAAAGAGAATATCCCGCCGAAAGGCCCGTTGATTTACGCAGCCAATCATCAGAACGCTCTCATGGATGCTTTGGCCATTTTATGCACACAAAAGCACCAAGCAGTGTTTGTCGCTCGTGCGGATATTTTCAAAAAACCACAAGTTGCAAAGATTTTAAACTTTCTGAGAATTTTACCGATTTATCGCAAGCGTGATGGTGGGAATAGTGTTGATAATAATCAAGAAACGTTCGAGATTGTCGACCAAGTGTTGCGTTCGGGTATGGTGCATGGTATTTTGCCCGAAGGCATTTTTAATCCGCGCAAACGCCTTTCCACGCTTCAAAAAGGAGTGTTCAGAACGGCTCTGAAAGCACAGGAGTTTTATGGCGAAAAGGGCGGCGTGCAAATCGTGCCGGTGGGATTGAATTGGCAAAATCCGAGAGGATTCTTCAAAGATATAACGGTTGTTTATGGAAAACCGATTGCTGTATCTGAATTTTTCCCGCTTTATCAAGAAAATCCGGCGAAAGCATATTTGCAAATGCAGGATAAATTGACCGACGAAATGCGCCGATTGATGATTGATATTCAAAACGAAACGCATTACGACACAATAGAAAACTGTCGAGCAACATTTGGTTACGAGTATGCCGAAGCCACAAACCGAGACTCAAATAATCCCAAACAGCGCTTGGAAGCCGAACAAGATTTAGTGAAAAAATTAGATGAAATCGCCGAACAAAACGAGCCGAAGATTGAAGCGTTAGGCCAAACGCTTGAGCAATACCAACGTGGATTGCATCAACTCGGTATACGTTCGTGGTTGCTGCGTTTTTCAAAGATTTCATCATACGAATTGGTTGAAGATTTTGGAGTGTTGGGTTTGGGCGCACCGTTTGCGTGTATTGGATTTTTGTTAGGATTGCTGCCGTTGGGTTTGTCTAAGAAATTTGAGAAGTTGATTAAAGACCAGCAGTTTTTAAGTTCTACACGCTTTGTTGTATCTCTTGTTGTTCGTGGCATTCAGAATGTTGTTTTGATAGTTGTTTTACTGCTGACGTTTAACAATATAATTCAGTTTGTGTTCATGTTAGCCTTGATTTTGTATGGCGAACGATTGATGCTGTTTTATGTGCAGCATTATAAACGCACAATGGGAAAATATCGCTATTACGGACTTCTGAAAACCAACGACACACAGCTAAACACACTGAAAGAACAAAGAGCCCAAATGCTATCAACTATTAATCAATAACATTCAAGGTGGTTTATTCTTTTAATTCTTAATTTTTAATTCCTTTAGTATGATTATCGACAATCTCCCCTCCGCCCATCTTTACGAAAGTATAAATCCTCACTTCAAAACGGCCTTCAATTTCTTGAAAACAGCAGATTTGAAAGCCTTGCCGCTTGGCAAACACGAAGTCGATGGCAAAAACGTATTTGTGGCCGTAAGCGAGTACGAAACCAAGTCTATCGATGCTGCAAAATTTGAAACACACGAAAATTACATCGACATTCAATTTTTGGCCGAAGGTGCTGAAAATATTGGAGTGTGCAAGGCGTCCGATTGTGTTACTCTCGAAGCCTACAATCCCGAAAAAGATATTGCCTTTGTGAAACCAAACTCAACATTTGTTGATTACGTAAGCATTCACGACGATGTTTTTGCCGTTTTGTTCCCCAATGATGCACACCAGCCGTGCGTTGCAAGAGGCGAGAAAACGAAATCCAAAAAAATCGTTATAAAAGTTGCTGTACGCTAAAACATGGGCAGACTGCTGAAAATACTGATGTTTGCGAGTCTTCTGGGCTTGCCGTATAGCAGTTCCTCGCAATACACGCTCAAAGGCAAAGTTACGGATGCCAAAACAGGCGAACCGATTCCGTTTGCAGCCGTGCAGTTCCCGCGAACAAGCATTGGCACAACCACCGATTTTGAAGGCTTTTATGCGTTGACTTATAACAAACCGTTTGATTCGTTAATGGTTAGTGTGATGGGCTATAACCCGCGCATTAAGCCGGTTATGAAAAACCAAACCGTAATCGACTTTCAACTGCAAGCCAATACATTTGATTTGAGCGAGGTGGTCGTTCATGCCGGCGAAAACCCGGCTCATCGTATTTTGCGTGAAGCATCCAAGCGCAAAGACGACTATAATTTTGAATATGCAGATGGCGTGCAGTATGCAAGTTATCAAATTACCGATATTGCATTGACCAATCTTAGCGAGGGCTTTCGGCAAAAGCGTTCAATGCGACGGTTTGCCAAGATTTTTGATTCGTTGACCAAAGTTGCGGGTGAGGATGGCAAGATGGTGCTACCGTTCTTTGTGTCGGAAAATTCGAGTACGGTCTATCGCCGAATGCAACCGGTTTACGAGAAAGAAGAGATCTTGGCCAACCGCAGTTCGGGCTATATGCTGGATGATTTGAACGCATTTAGTCCTATTCTCGGAGCGAGTTATCAGAAATATAATTTCAACAATAATTGGTTGAACATCTTTGACCGGAACTTTCAATCGCCTTTGGCCGATGCGGCTTTGCTGTTGTATGAAGCGTATTTGCTCGACACGGTTTTAGTGAACGACGTGCTGTGCTATGAACTTAAAATAAAGCCCAAAAATCAAGTGGATATTATCCTTGCGGGGAAAATTTGGATTGGCGTAGACGACTATGCGCTGTATCGGATTTCTGCGGAAACAGGCTATTCAGCAAACTTGAATTTTGTTCGAAAATTTGTGATTCAACAAGACTATCAAAAAACGCCGGAAGGCTATTGTGTGCCTTTACGCTCACGGGTCTTGATTGATGTCGTTAATTTTCCGGGACTGCCGGCAGAGTTTATCCTCAAATTTAACAATTATTATTCGGACTATGTGTTTGGCGATCCACAGCCAACGGCTTTTTTCGACAAACAAATTCAAGTCTTGGATGGTTCCGACCGTCAGTCGGAAGAGTTTTGGGAGCAGGAACGTTTGGATAAAAGTAAGGATACCATTACCGTCAAACGGTCGTTTGCAACCATAGATTCAATTCGTCAAGACCCGCAAATACGTTGGCGCAGGGAGTTTCTGAATGTGCTGTGGAACGGCTATGCACCGGTTACGAAGAATCTTGAACTTGGGCATTGGGCTACGCTCGTCGGCAACAACGATATTGAGGGCTTGCGGTTGCAATTAAATCCGCGAACATCCTACGAATGGAGCAATATCTGGGAGTTTAAAGGCATGTTGGCCTATGGCTTTCGCGACCAGCGTGTGAAATACGGTTTGGAAGGTTCGTATTTCTTCAATCGCAACACGTGGACACGCCTAACACTAAGCTATTCCGATGATGATGTGAAATTGGCATCTCTGTCG
>JAITVC010000251.1 GCA_031286005.1 Bacteroidales bacterium | reverse complement strand
TGTTCAGTTGCTCTTCAGTCATCCTTCAGCCGTTCTTCAGTTACCATCTGAACAAGTACTGAAGAAATACTGAACAAGGTACGAACAAGGTCTCGGTAAAGTAAGTTTACAACTTCATGCAGATTCCTCGACTACGCTCAGGATAAACTCCGTCGAGTCATCTCATTGCTATGCCGACTGCGCGCTATTGCACGAAGGTTATTAACGTTGCGCCACTACGTGGCCATTACGAGAAATTTGATGCAGTTACCTTGAAAAAATCATAATCCATAAATCATAAATTTTTTGTATCTTTGCAAAAACTTAAAAAACTGACTACCATGAAAACAAAACTATTTACATTAGCTTTTTTAAGCACAATCATTATGCTATTTACAACAAGTTGTGGAGAAGATTGTTCGGCTTTTCCAGAAGATTTGGCAAACTATTTTCCTTATGAAAAAGACGAAAGATTATATTTTTTAACCAAGAAGATACGTTAGTTTTTGTTTGTTCGGATATTCATAAAACAGAAGAATACCATTTGGCATTCAATGAAAAGTGTAAATGTAGTGCACCTACATGTTATTTTTCCGCTTATAGTGAAGATGATAAAGAATTTTTACGAGGGGAAATCTCGCTTTCCGGCGATGGTTGTGGCGATAGTAACGAACCTGCTTTGATTGTGGAAATGTCGGATAGTCGTTTGCACATACATGCAAATTCCAATAATGGAAGTACACTTTTTGGACAAACCGTTATTCTTGAAAGCCCACAGTGCAGAATAAGCCGAATAAAAATCATAAAAGGAATTGGTATTACTGAATTTTTTGATATTGAGCAAAACTGTTTGTGGAAAAACATAAACTAGAAAAATAATCAACTATGAAAACAAAAACCTTCTCTCTGCTATTGGCAGGTATCATCTCAATATTTGGCACATTACTTATTTCATGCAACGATGTAAATATTTATCCCGGACGAGCAGAAATTGTGAATCGTTCTTTGGATTATGCTTTACAAGATTCAGTAATAATATGTGGGTATGTATTGTCCTCAGATACTGAAAGTCCTTCTTGGAACAGATTTACAATCCAAATTGTAGAAACGGGTATGAGTACTCAAGATGATAGTACTAGCTACTTCTCTATGAAACTGTTGCTAAACGATAAAATATGCACAATAAAATGTAATCGAGAATTTACAGAGGAAGAAGTTCCAACTTTAAAAATTACAAGCATTCTTCCTAATGAAAAAATAGAAGTCAAGTTTCTTCATAAAGTAAAAGAACGGTAAACTACTGAAAAGTAATTATCAACAGTGAATAGTGAATATAGTGAATGAAATAGCTAATCATTATTCATTATTCATTAATCACTATTTGTAATTTTTTCGTATCTTTGCAAGGTAAAATTAGCAAAGTAAAATGGCATATATCCTCGGTATAGAATCTTCGTGCGACGATACTTCGGCTGCGATTTTGGACAATCACCAAATTCGGGCGAATTTGATCGCTAATCAAAACGTTCATCAAATTTATGGCGGAGTGGTTCCAGAACTGGCTTCGCGGGCGCATCAACAAAGTATTGTGCCGGTGGTGGATGCTGCATTGAAAAAAGCAGAACTGACCGTGCGAGACTTGGATGCAATTGCGTTTACTCGCGGTCCGGGATTGTTGGGCTCTTTGTTGGTGGGCACGTCTTTTGCAAAAGCGATGGGATTGGCGCTACATATTCCATTAATCGAAGTGAATCATTTGGAAGCTCATATTTTATCACATTTTATTCAAGAAACTAATGATTCGCCGGTACCGAAATTTCCGTTTTTATGTTTGCTGGTTTCGGGCGGACATACGCAAATTGTGTTGGTAAAAAGTCCGTTTGATATGCAAATTATCGGGCGGACGATTGATGATGCGGCCGGTGAGGCGTTTGATAAATCTGCCAAAATTATGGGTTTGGGTTATCCCGGCGGGCCGGTTATCGACCGCTTGGCGAGAGTCGGTAATCCGCACGCATTCTCGTTTGCCGAGCCGCGAATAGCCGGTTATGACTATAGTTTCAGCGGGTTAAAAACCTCAATTTTATACTCTATTCGCGACCATTTGAAAGTGGATCCGAATTTTATCGAACATCATAAAACTGACCTCTGCGCTTCTATTCAGTACACCATCGTGAAAATTCTGATGCACAAATTGGTCTTGGCGGCAAACGATTTGAACATTCGCACTATCGCCATTGCCGGTGGCGTTTCGGCCAATTCCGCCATGCGAAATGCTATTGAGGAAACCGGTCAGCGTTTAGGCTGGAAAACCTTTGTTCCAAAGTTTGAATATACAACAGATAATGCTGCCATGATTGCCATGTCCGGCTATTTTAAATTTCAAAATCAGAACTTTTGCGGGTTAGACGTTACACCTTATGCAAGATGAGTTTTAATTGCCAAAATATTACAAGATTTTAGTTAAAAAATTTTAACATTTCGTGCTTTTTTGCCGTAAAAATTTTTATCTTTCATTTTTTTGCCGTAATTTTGCTATCGAATTTACTTGTCAGATTTGTAAAAAAAGCGTATCTTTGAAAAAAAAATTAAAAATGGATAAAATTAAAATTCTCTGGGTTGATGATGAAGTGGATTTGCTGAAACCCTACATTTTGTTTTTGGAAGACAAAGATTATTCGGTTTTAACATCGAACAATGGGGCTGATGCTTTGGATATTGTTCGTTCCGAAGCATTGGACATTATTTTCTTAGATGAGCAAATGCCGGGGCTTTCCGGGCTTGAAACCTTGACGGAAATCAAACATATTAAACCGATGTTGCCGGTTGTGATGATTACCAAAAGTGAAGAAGAAAACATCATGGAAGAGGCCATTGGGTCGAAAATTTCCGACTATCTGATTAAACCTGTTAATCCGAAGCAGATTTTACTGTGCTTGAAACGGAATTTGGAAAGCAAACGTTTGGTTAGCGAAAAAGCCAGTCAATCTTACCAACAGGAATTTCGTGGAATCAGTATGAATTTATCGGCTAAATTGCCGTTCTTGGAATGGGAAAAGCTATATAAGAAATTCGTTTTTTGGGATCTTGAACTTTCAAAAAACGAAGATCCCGGTATTTTTGAAATTCTGCAAGAGCAGAAAGACGAAGCTAACGGATTGTTTGCAAAGTATGTTGAGAACAATTATATGGATTTCTTGCATGGCAATCTTGACGAAGGCTTGATGATGTCGCATACGGTTTTGTCGCAAAATTTTCTGCCCTTATTAGACAACGACCG
>JAITVC010000240.1 GCA_031286005.1 Bacteroidales bacterium | reverse complement strand
ATTAGAAGAAAATGTGGTATGTAAGGATTTCTTACTAACCACTGAACACGGTGCTATTGAAGGAAAAACGCAGACAAGAGAGGTAAATCAATATAACCTTGATATGATAATTTCGCTTGGTTATCGTATCAATTCCATAGTTGCCACAAAATTTCGTCAGTGGGCTACTTTACGCTTGAGAGAATACATTGTTAAAGGTTTTACAATGGACGATGAGCGGCTTAAAAACCTCGGTGGTGGCAGTTATTGGAGAGAGTTGCTCGATAGAATTAGAGATATTCGCAGCAGTGAAAAACTAATTTATAGGCAGGTTCTTGATTTATACGCATTGAGTATTGACTATGACCCGAAAGCAGAAGAAACGCTTTTGTTTTTCAAAATCGTACAAAATAAACTGCATTATGCCGCACATGGCCATACGGCTTCGGAAGTGATTTATAACCGATCCGATGCCGAAAAAGAGTTTATGGGACTGACCAATTTCAAAGGCGAGCAAGTAACAAAAAAAGATACTGAAATTGCAAAAAATTACTTGAACGAAAAAGAATTGAAGGTGCTGAATAATATCGTTTCCGGTTATTTCGATTTTGCAGAGGCAAGAGCCATTGAACAACCAACAATGACGATGCTAGATTATATCAAACAAGTAGATGCACTCATGTCGGCAGATAATCGTAAATTACTGACTAATGCAGGTTCAGTTTCACACAGTCAAGCCATAGAAAAGGCACATGCGGAATACAAAAAATATGTTCAAAAAACGTTGTCGCCAATAGAGCGAACCTACTTGGATAATATAAAAATGCTTTCCGACAAGGGAAAAAAGAAAAATAATAAGAAATAAAACGATATGACCTTCAAAACCGATAATCAAACCTTAAACGATCTGGGTATCTTTTCGCGTAGTGCCGACGAATCGGTGTATGCCATATTCAACCGTTGTCGCACACAAGGCGGTGCCTCTATTCTGGAAGATATGTTTCGCACGCCGCTGGCCGATCTCGACCGCATCAACAATAGGGCGACGTGCATCAAGTTCTTTCAAGATCTGCCGATGGATTTTCCATACAACACCGAGTTGTTTTCGCCGTCCGAATCCTATTTGTCGGATGCCGATCCTCGCTCGCAATTGGCGATGGAAGACAACACCTTGCAACGCAAAGTGAATGCCATCATCGGTAGTGACACGGAGTTCAGCAAGATTCATGGCGGTATCTTGGCCGTGATTTCGCTCGTCAATTCCACGCAAGTGTTTTTGAAAAATATCCAATCCAAACCCAACGCATCATCTATCAGCGAAACGTTTCAAACCCTGCCTTCCGAAATCTTGGAGGCGGCCGCCAAACATAAAAACGCCAAGAAAATATCCTACGCCCAATGCGTGGAATTAGACCGTTTGTTCCGTTTCACCTTTCGGGATGATTTATTGCGCCTGCAACAAGCGATTTACTATGTGGATGTGTATTATTCGGTGGCCGAAGTGGCGATTTTGCGTGGCTTCGTGTTTGCCAAAGCTCTGCCTGCGGACGACAATATTCTGATGCTAAAGGGTGTGCATCACCCACGTTTGAAAAACGCCATTGGCAACGATATTACGATTACGGCCGACAATAATATGGTGTTCCTTACCGGTGCCAATATGGCCGGCAAATCCACCATCATGAAATCGCTCTCAATTGCGCTCTACACGGCGCAAGTAGGCTTTCCGGTGGCGGCCGATGCGATGGAGTTTTCCATCCGTTCGGGGATGTTCACTACGATTAACTTGCCGGATAATATCAACGCCGGATACAGCCATTTCTATTCCGAAGTGATGCGTCTCAAAATGGTTGCCCAGCAAGTGCGACAAGATAATAATTTGTTTATCATTTTTGATGAATTATTTAGAGGTACCAATGTGAAGGATGCCTACGATGCCACGATCGCTGTGATTGAGGCATTCAGCGCAATTCGCAAGTGCACGTTCATCGTGTCCACCCACATCATCGAAGCCGGCGAAGTGCTGAAAGATAAATGCAAAAACATTCAATTTGTGTATATGCCCACCGTGATGGAAAACGGCGTACCGCGCTACACCTATCGCCTCACGCAAGGCATCACCGAAGACCGCCACGGTATGGTGATTATCAACAATGAGGGAATTGTAGAACTGTTTGCAAACGCGAGATGATGAGGTTGGAAAAGATACTATCAAATTTTGACTATCAAAAAATGGCTATCAAATTTTGATAGTATGTAAAAATTTTGTATCTTTGCAGAAAATTTAAACGAATGCTATGAGAAACTCTAATCCATTTTTGCTGAAAGGCTACAAATCGAAGGACCTATTTTGCGATAGAAAAGCAGAACTCAAACGGCTGTGCGAAAATATCGAGAATGGTGTTGATACAACGCTTGTCTCGCCTCGCCGTATGGGAAAAACAGGATTGATCTTGCACCTTTTCGAACATTACAAAGGAAATAGAAATATCGAGTGTTTGTATGTGGATATAAATTTTGCAACATCGCAAGCCGATTTCAACAAACTTCTTTCGGAAGCCATACTCAAAAAATTTCCTGCAAGAACAACCATCGGCAAACTATTTATGAAGTTGCTTAAAGGTTTTCGCCCCATTATTCGTTTTGATGCTATTTCCGGTGAGCCACAAGTGGAACTTACATACACTACGGAAGACGAAAAAACACATACGTTGCAAGGGATTTTGGATTTTCTCAATACTCAAAAACCATTGATTGTACTGGCCATTGACGAATTTCAGCAAATTAATGAGTTTCCCGAAAAAAATACGGAGGCCATGCTTCGCTCAACCATTCAGCATTTGCATCATATTCGGTTTATCTTTTGTGGTAGTAAGAAAACGATCATGACCGACCTGTTCGCCAATGCAAAACGACCATTTTACGCCAGTACGCAATTTATGTATTTGGATAAAATAAATAACATTCAATACAGCTCTTTTATCGAAAAACAATTCCGTAAAAACGGCAAACAAATTGATAAAGAAACTATCGAATTTGTTTTAGATTGGACACGGATTCACACGTTTTACACGCAAAGTGTGTGTAATATGATTTTTTCGATGAGTGAGGATGATACCGCCATTGATATGCAAATGGCGAAAAATGCTTGTTGGGAACTGATGAAGCGCAACGAACCGACTTTTTTTCAATACAAAGAATTACTAACTTCGGCACAATGGAAATATCTGATCGCCATTGCCAAAGAACACTCGGTTGAACAATTGTCGGCAAAAAGTTTTTTGATGAAACACAACATCGGCACGCCAACCGACTCGCAAAGATTAAAACAAGCATTATTAGATAAAGATTTGATTTTGGAAACCATAACCAAAGAACAAACGTTTTACGAAGTGGCCGATGTGTTTTTTTCGCGTTGGCTGGAAATGGAATTTTAACCTGTAAACTACATTAACATGACATACACAACCGACAAACAAACCGACTTCGACCTAAACCTTTCGGGACGCTTTAAAAGCAGTTCGATGTTCAACCTCTTTGAACAAACGGCCACTCGTGGTGGAAGTTTGCTTTTGGAAAAGATATTTGCCGCGCCGCTGACATCGGCTGCCGAAATCATCGCGCGCCGTGATACGTTTATCGCCTTGCAAAACTTTGAAGGCGAATTTGCCATTGCCAACGAGCAAATGCGACAAGTGGAGGATTATCTCAACAGTTCGGATTACGCCAATATCGCTCTTTCTACAGCCGTGATGTGCTGGAAAAAAGTGCATAGCATCTTTGCTGCAAGTTTGGATTACCAACAGATCAAAGACGGCATTGTGGCCACACACGCCTTTTTGAACAACGTGGAACAGTTTTTGAACAACCTAAAACCGGTCGTCGCCAACTCGCCATTCGCGAGCAATATCAACGAAGGTCTGCAACTTTTAGCCGAGCCACAACTGTCGAAATTCCGCACCCAAACCGTGAACGGAACCAACATTTTCAGCGTTGCGCAAAACAACCATTTACTGCGCAAAATCTACGGCAAACAATTGCGTGATTTGCTTCACCTGTTGGAAGAAGTGGATTGCTACCTGACTGTTGCTCGCGAAGGCAAACGTCGAGGATTTTGCTATGCTGAAGTTCGCGACAGCGAGGAAACCTACATCTCTTTCGAGAATGTGCGCCATCCACGAGTTCCGGGCGCTGTGGGCAATTCCTTCAAACTCACGCACGACAGTAACGTGATTTTCCTCACCGGTGCCAACATGGCTGGAAAATCCACCTTTATGAAAGCCTTCGGCATTGCGCTCTACTTGGCGCATCTTGGATTCCCCGTGCCTGCCGACAAAATGGAATTCACGCCGATGGAAGGGATGTTCACGTCAATCAACGTGCCGGACGATATTTCGCAAGGCTACAGCCATTTTTACGCCGAAGTGATGCGTGTGAAAAACATAGCAAAAGAAGTGGCGAGCGGCAAACGTTTAATGGTGATTTTCGATGAA
>JAITVC010000258.1 GCA_031286005.1 Bacteroidales bacterium | reverse complement strand
TTCGATGGTTTTGAGTTGTTGTTCCTGATCTTTTTCGAGGGATTCCAACAGCGTGTCAATCGCCCCCGTTTCGGGTGTTAACTGCACGGTATAATCGTGAATAATCGAATCGCTTTGACGAATGGTAATCACTTGCGTTGGTTTGGACGATGCTGAAAACAACTGGCCTATCTTTCGGAAAAACCCCCGTGCGTTGGGCGTGTAGGCCGTGTCAATCTCTATTTTAGATTCTCTGCGAGGCTGGTTTTCGATGGTATCTTCAACCGTTGATTGCTCTCGCAATCGGTCGGCATAGTCGGGAAAGTCTCGCCTGCTCGACATCTTTTGCAATAGAATTTCTTTTTGTTCAAACAAATTGGATAGCTCAATGATTTCGTTTTGCTGCTCTTCGGGCAGTTCTTCAAACAAGGTATCGAGCATCAAGAAACCGCTATCCACCATCATCCGATAGCTTTTCAGAAATTTCACATTCCGGCTAACGACATACCATTCGCTAAATGTTTGCGCCGCATTTAGCGACACCGCCAAGGCGTTCGTCTGTTCAAACATCCGTTGCGCATCGCTCAATTGTTTTTCGGTGCTTCGCAAACTCCGATAAGACGACACAAAGTAAAACACCGCCCCCATGCAAACCAGCGTTGCCACTGTGTACAACACAATCAAACTAACCTTATGTTGATACCACGCTTTCATTACAATCCTAAAAAGTCGTTGTTTAGTATTTGAAGCAAGGCTTGGCCTTGTTTCAAGGCCGTGCTGTCGGCATTTTGCTCCATAACCACGCATTGTGCAGCATTATCGTAGACCACAACGCTACTGTCTTTCACAAATCCAAATCCATCGTTATACGTATAAAACGCAAAATTTGGAGCTTCTTTATTGAGTAGGTTTTTTGAGAATTTATAGGCTGTTGCAGGCATTCCCAATTGCGTCAGCAAGGTATTTGCAATGTCGCGCTGCGAGCCTAATTTATCCACCGTCATCCCATGAGCATTGAGGGCGCCGCCGAGCCATAACATTGGAATCCGGTAGTTGTGTTCATCATAATGCGGCAGGCTTGACACAAAGCGAATGCCATGGTCGGCCACGAATATCAGCAAGGTGTTGTCCCACCAAGATTTTGTTCGTGCCGCATCCACAAAGTCGCCCATACATTTATCCGCATAATACGCCGAATTTTTGAATCCCGCATAAGGGCCGCTATCCTCAAATACAGGGGGAATAGGAATGGTATGCGGTTGATGATTGCTCAACGTCATTACGGAATAAAAGAACGGGGTTTGTACCGTATCCAGATCGTTAAGAATTTTTTCAAAAATAGCTTCATCGTGCGCCCCCCAACTAAATCCGGGCGCATTCGGATAATTCGATTTATCCGTGTATCGCTGAAAGCCGGTCAAAACATAGCTGCGTGTGTTCACAAAACTAATATCACCGCCATAGTAAAAGGCCGTTGTATAACCTTGTTGCCTAAAATCGTTGGACAGCATCGGGATTTTAGCCAACTTACTATTGTTCTGAATTACCGGCATGGCGTTAGATTGCGATGGGTAGCCGCTTAAAACAGCAACCAGACCACGCTCTGTTCGATGGCCATCTGCATAGATATGAGAAAATAATAAACCGTCGTCTATCATCGCATTGAAGCGTGGTGTAACGCCTTTCTCGCCACCCAATCTCTCAATTAGAGGCGACGAAAAACTTTCCATGATAATGACAATCACATTCGGACGTGGCGTATTTAAAACTTGCACGGTTGACGTCTCCGTTTCTACCAAAAGCCCGCCGGCTAAATGTTTGGCATCTTCATCCGGCATAAATGTATACGTTTTTAATTCGCTTTGCGCAATAACGGAAAACATCACATTCCAAAGCATGTTTAAAGCCGCTTGATTGGCCAACGGCTTTGAACTGAAAAATACCGTGCCTTGATTCATTGGAGACGTATCCAACCCGCCTCGCATCGGCAAGATACAGCAACCGCCCAACAATAGAAAAACAGGTGCATTCCACCATACGGCCCTACCTTCTTTGGGCAACAAGCCATACACCCAACGATAAAATATCCAAGCAAAGCCTATAAACAAAATCACGCCCAAGCCTATCAGCAAAATCGTGTGGCCTATCGGCGTTGACGCAAGCGCACCGCTTGGGTTTTTCATGTACATCAAAGGCGTTGCATCCAATCGGAAACCCCATGCCTTAAAGAGTTCCGCATCGGCCACCGTAAGCAAGGCTTGAACGAGCAACAGAATACCTGTAAGCCCCCCTGCGATAACCCGTGTCCCTTTAGCTGAAAAGCAAGCCGTAAGCAGAATAATTACCGCCATCGCCAAAGCGATATAACCGGCAAAAGAGGCATCCATGTGTGCTCCATGCAGAAAACTACCTGCTATGTCGCTTGCCGACAACAAATGCAAATCACGCCATTGAAACAGATAGAATACAAGGCGTGAAACAGCAAAGGCTAACATCCAAAACAGGATGTTAGCCAAAAAAAACTTTAAATATCGTTTGACTAACATTATTGCGCAACGAATCGCGCTTGGGTCGCGACTATTTAACTTCGATAGTTTTGTAATTCACTGGAATGATACCGTCTACAAGTTCGCCGTTTTTGATGTACTTTTCGATGATTTCGTCTGCTTTTTTTACATCTACTTTACCAAAAACAATTGGGTCTTGGTTGGGAAGTTTCACTTCAACAGTCGGTTCTGCATGGCAGTATCCCATACAACCGGTTTGTGTAACGACAGCCGAAACATTGCGTTTGTCAAGTTCTTGCATCAAGAAATCCATCGTTTGTTTAGCACCCGAAGCAATGCCGCATGTGGCCATTGCTACTTTAATTTGAATTAAGTTTTCGGAATTGTTGCTCTTTTCACGCAAATTGATTTGAGATTGCACATCATCTTTCATTTTCCGAAGGTCGGCCAAGGATTTGATTTTAGTCATGTCTTATGTATTTTATTTT
>JAITVC010000257.1 GCA_031286005.1 Bacteroidales bacterium | reverse complement strand
TTTTCGATTATTTGCAAACGCACATTCGGACTGTATTTCCGCAGGCTCAAGAAACCGAGCATTTCGGGCTGCGTTTCTGTTGACAGATTCGATAATTTCAAAATCCGTTTCAACACCCGATGGCAATGGAAACGGCTTTGCTCGGTGTCGATGTAAAGGATTTTTCGTTTGTTTTCGGGTAGTGTTGCCGAATAATGCAAAATTGTTCCGTTAATCATCGCCGAAGCCACAATCGCACAAACGTTGAATGTTTTCTTGCTTTTGGCTTTCCCTGTTGATGCACTGAAATTGCCGAGCGTCCCGATGATGGAATCGCCCACACACAAAGCAATCGGCGGTGCGGTAAATTTATCGGTAGTTCGCACCCACGAATTTTTCAGAAAATCCAAAATCCGCTCATCGCTGATTTCATCCTGTTTTTTCATTGATTTTTGGTTTGGTTAATAATTGATTTTATGCAAAATTAACCATTACTGACAATACTTGCAAGCCCTCGTGAAAAAGAATGAAACGGAATGAGAAAGAATGAAACTCGAAGGGCATAATTTTGGAAATTTGTTCTCGAATTTCACAATAAATCATGCAACCGGTTGTGGCATTAAATCCAATCTGATATTTTTTTTTCAAGTCCTTTTCTTTCAAAAACTGTCGGGCAAATTATCCAGTATTTCAACTGCATCCGAAACGCTTTTATCAATCACTTTCGCATAGCGCAACGTTGTACGAATGTCAGCGTGCCCCATGATTTTCTGCACAGTTGTAAGTGGAACATGTGAACTCAAAAGTAAAGTCGCCGTTGTGTGTCGTGAAACGTGGTAGGTAATCCGTTTTTTCAGTCCAGCAAGCGTTACCCAATTTCTCAATAGTTTGTTGGCGTGAGCATTCGCAGGCAAATTAAACACACAATCAGCATCATTTGCCATACCTCGTTCGGGCAACCAACGAACGGCTTTGTCGCTGATGGGCGGATATTCCGGCTTGGTTGTTTTGCCTTGAACGAATTTTATCAATGTTCTGCCAACATCATTCTTTCGAAGTCTGTCCCACGTCAAATTTTCAACATCTGAAAATCTCAATCCAGTGTAACACGAAAATAAAAACGCCTGTTTTAGACCCGGACATGGCTTGTATGGAGTGTTTGCTAGCAGGTTCAATTCTTGATTCGTCAAATACTCGATTTCCGGCATATAGCCTTTCGGTTTATCCTCTTTCCGAATTTGTTTGAGCGGACTGCTACTGATAATATCATCGGCTATAGCATCGAACAGTACGGCTCTAAATCTATTCACATATTCCAATTGAGAATTAGGGCTTAAATTCACTTGTTTTTTCTTGTACCGTTTACTTTTAGCTGTCCGCAAGTATTCTATAAAACCCAAGCAAAATGCTTTGTCCACTTGCTGAAATGTGATTTTATTGCCCTTGTATTGGATGAGATGATGGCGCACATTCATGAAAGATGCATAACTGCATGCTTTCTTTTTACCGCTTGCCAATACTCGTTCTTTCCTTTTGATAGCAATACTTTCGATGTAATCCAACAGATTAATCTTTGAACGAATTTTGTTGTTGGAAAAACCGTGTGTTTCATTCTGCAATTCGGCGATACGCCTGCCTTTGATAGCGGTTGCAAGTTCCAATGTTTCGGCATTCTGTTGTTTGGCATTTGGCACATTGTTGGGAAGCAAATAAAGTTTCAAAAACTCCGGCCATCGATTACCGTTTACATTGCAATCCAAATAAAGCGAAAAACCGCCGTGTTTTAACGCCTTTTGACGAATTCTTACAGGTTCTTTGACCTTTGGTGTTGATTTACTTGTTTTCTGTTTCATGTTGATTATTTTTTATTCAGATTATAAGAATTGGAAATACTTACAAAATGACATGAAATAGACCAAAATACAACAGAATACAAAAAATCCACACTTCATTATCGGAGTGACAACGCAGTGACGAAAATTACACCAATAAAGAAAGTTGTCAGAAACAAAAAACTTTCTTTTCGATGTTTTTGAAGTTTTGTAAATAATTAGGGCACAGAACGTTTTTTGACTTTTAGTTGTCAAAAAACTTCCAATACCTGCTAACTCCAAGTAAGAGTGTGCATTTTCTGCAAAGATACAAAAAATATTTGAATAATACATAATATTAACATTTTTTTACATAAATATCCTAATAAATTTGCAAAATCCATTCTTTTTTCGTAACTTTGTAGAATAACCTAATATTGAAACACTATGAAAAAAATCATCCTTACCTTAATTACAGCTTGCATTTTTTGCACTTACAGTCATGCTCAAACTCAAAATCCGGCTCACCAATGGTTTGAGGATGCGCGTTTTGGAATGTTTGTCCATTTGGGACCATACAGCGTGCTGGCCGATGGCGAATGGATTATGCAGAACAAACCTTACACTGTGGCGCAATACCGTAAGTTGCAACACGCTTTTGATCCGCGATTGTTCGATGCAAAAGAATACGTGCAAATTGCGAAAGCAGCCGGGATGAAATACATTACGTTTACATCACGCCATCACGATAGTTT
>JAITVC010000252.1 GCA_031286005.1 Bacteroidales bacterium | reverse complement strand
GCATGGGTTTCTTGTTGGCCTGTTGTGAAATAGGTTTCCAAATTCAGTAATTTATAGGCCGATTTAATTAGGCGAGAAACACCAGATTCTTCCAGTCCAGCCGCTTCCAAAAACATTTGGCGTTCTTCAAATGTTTCCAGTTCGGCAATTTCGGCTTCAGTTTTTGCAGCAACGATAAGCAATTGCGCATTTTCGCCGCGAATAGCTTCACGAACGGCGTCAACATGAGCATTGCCGGATTTAGCCGCATTTTCGTCCACATTGCACACGTAGAGAATTGGTTTATTGGTGAGCAAGAATAAATCTTGCGTCAGCTTGATGTCGTCTTTGTTGTCTAAAACCACTGTTCGAGCGGATTTGCCTTGCATGAGCGTCTCTTTGTATTGTACGAAAATATCGTAGAGGCGTTTAGCGTTTTTATCGCCGCCGGTTTGGGCTTGTTTTTGCACTTTGTTGATGCGGCTGTCGATGGTTTCCAAATCTTTGAGTTGAAGTTCGGTATCAATGATTTCTTTGTCGCGAACAGGATTCACAGAGCCATCCACATGGGTTACATTGTCATCTTCAAAACATCTCAAAACGTGTATAATCGCATCTGTTTCCCGGATATTTCCCAAGAATTTATTTCCCAAGCCTTCGCCCTTGCTGGCACCTTTTACCAATCCGGCGATGTCGACGATTTCGACTGTTGCCGGGATAATTTGTTTGGGTTTATCAATATTTGCGAGCACATTTAGCCGTTCGTCGGGAACGGTAATTACGCCCACATTCGGTTCAATTGTACAAAACGGAAAGTTTGCCGCTTGCGCTTTCGCATTCGACAAACAGTTGAAAAGTGTTGATTTGCCTACATTCGGCAGGCCGACAATACCACATTTTAAAGCCATAGGTTTTCTTAAATTTTTGCAAAGATACGAAAAATTTATGAATTATGATTTATGGATTATGAATTGTAGGGGCGTATTGCATACGCCCAATAAAAAAACCAAAAAATCGCCATTTTTTTGCCCCGTTTTCACCATTATAATCCTGTATGCTTTCTCTATGGTTCCTGTATGCTTTCTCTATGCTCAAACTATGAAAAATTCTGTTCCAAAATAGAGACATTACCGGGTATATTTGAAGCTAAAATTTCCATAAATCATAATTCATAAATTTTTTGTATCTTTGCAGAAAATTTCCACAACATGAAGTATACAGTTTTATTTTTGGTGCTTTCTTTTTCGATGTGTGTGGCTCGTGGACAAGGGCAATTTGTGGGCACGGCTCCGGATAGCGTTGTTATAGAACGTTATAAAGACCTTTCAGCGCAGCAGATTTTGGACACGAGCAAGATTTTTTACAGAGAGAACAATCTTGATGAGGCTTTGGCTTGTCTTAACTTGCTGATGGAACGGGCTCCGCAATACACAGATATTGAACATCAAAAAATCGGGATACAGACGTATTATTGTGCGGCGATTATACATTATTATATGGATAATCTTCGGCTGGCTTATGAATTGTCGCTTAAAGCGTTGCAATTGAGCGAGGCGATTGAAGAAACGAAAGACCGTCCAGGTATTTATGTGGTTATTGGTAATATTTATTCGCAGTTGCATCAACCGGATTTGGCCAAACGCTATTTTAACGAAGCGATGAATATTCGCCAAGATAGTTCGTTTATGGCGCTTGTGCTGAACAATATCGGTTCTGCTTGTGTGGATGGCGGCGAATTGGATAGCGCTTACTTGTTTCTGAAACAGTCTATTGACATTGCCGGACGGCATCGTCCGAGCCTTATCGGCACGATCCAAAATTCGCTGGCCTTGCTCTATAAAGAAAAGAAGATGTACGACTCTGCTTTTTATTATTATCGGTTATCGTTGGCCGAAGCCCAACGAGTTGGGGATGATTATGCGGTATCGGCCACGTTTTCTGACCTTGGGAAGTTGTTTTTGGACTTGAGGCGACCGGATTCGGCAGTGTATTACACCAATTTATCGAATGCTATTGCGATAAAATACGATTTCAAGACATTCTTGATGGAAAATTATCTGACGTTGTCAAAAGTAGCAGAATCAAGAGGACAGAGCGCAGTTGCATTTGCACATTTTAAGAAATATGCCGACCTTGAACGCTCGTCTCGCAGCCATAAGCAGGTTGCAGGAATTAATCAAATACAGCGTTTGTACGAAGTTGCCAAAACCAATCAACATATTGAACAGTTGACGATAGCCCACCGTATTAAACAACAAACGGTGCGTTATCAGTATGTTATCCTTACTATCATTGTTCTTGTGCTGGCTTTTGTGATTGCTTGGAATCGGAAACTGAACAGGGCTTACCGGAAATTGTTTGAGAAGAACGTTGAAATTGTTGAACTTCAGAAAAATTGTCCGGAAACGCCATCGGTAAAATATCAAAATAGCCACCTTTCTAACGAGCAGCAGAGCGAGCTTTTGGCACGTATCTATGTGCTGATGGAAGATACGGCGGTGATTTGTGCCCCTGACTTTTCGGTTGAGAAGATGGCTGAAATGCTGCAATCCAATCGGATGTATATTTCTCAAGTTATTAACGAAACGTTAAATAAAAATTTTCGTTCATTTATAAATGATTACCGGATACGTGAGGCTCAACGTTTGTTTTCGGAATCGGATGCCTCTAAGTTTACTGTTGAAGCAGTGTCACTTAAGACTGGTTATAAATCTCGAACGTCGTTTATAAGTGCGTTTAAGGAGATTACGGGGGTTAGTCCGAGTTTTTATTTGAAATCGATGGTTAAAGGGTAACGAGGTGCAGGGGTTCGAGGTGCGGGGTGTGTTCAAGTTGCTTTATTTGAACGGGGATATTTTTGATTGGAATGTTTTTATTTTGAGAGGTTTGTTGTTTTTGAACGAGAGGTTTTGATTGTTTTTTGCTTAAATTGCTTTATTTGGACAATCTTGGTTTGGTGGTTTGTTAAAATACTGTTAACTTTGTACCCGAAAACTACAAACACGCTAAAAAAACTCAAAAACACACAAAGACCTCATGAGTATCAAGCCGTATATAATCTGCACGCTGTTTTTTGCAACAACTTTTGGTGTTGCGGCGCAAGATTTGTCGAAATATCCGTTTGAACAAGGCTCTTTTGTATTGATTAGAGAAAATGTGAGTCATAATGCAGGGCCAGTATCTACTCTTTGTAAAGAAATCACTTGGTTTACGAATAATGGAAATAATAAGGCCATCGAAGTAGAAAACGAGATGAACCTTAACGGGATGACGATTTCCGACCGCAGTCTGTTAATTCTTAACATAACCAATAAGGCAATCGTTTGGTGGACGATGGATTTGAGCAAGAAGACCGGCACCAAATTTACGCAAGCACACTCTACCAAAATGAAAAATGCAATTGTAGAGACTAAAGCCTTTGGCAAAGAAACCTACCTTGGCTATGAGTGCGAAAAGAAACATACTAAATTTGCCAACGGCGATGAATTGACGGCTTTGATGTATGGCGACTTAGCCATGAAGACGGAGCTGACTTTGGGAAATGGGGGGAAAACCTTTACTCGCATTATTTCCATCAGTTTGGATCCGCCACCGGCCTCTAAATTCAAAATTCCGAATGATATTAAAATAACCGAACAAAAAACTATTTAGTAAATCCTAATTTTATATTATGAATAAATTACAAACATTTCTGCTTTTCTTTCTCGTATTGAGTGGTTTTGGGTTGATGGCTCAGAACCGGACGATTACGGGAACTGTTATTGACGACAAAAAGGAACCTCTTCCTTTTGCGAATGTTTATGTGCTTGGCAGTACGAGTGGCACGACCACCGACATGGATGGTAAATTTTCGCTAACTATTCCGGCTGATACCAAAGTTATCGAAGCCTATTTTATTGGTTTCAAGAAAAAACAAATTACGTTGACCGAAAGCACCAAGTATGACATTGTTCTTGAAAGCGAAGCTGTTGCCCTCGAAGCCGTTGTTGTGGTGGGGAATATGGAGCGGAAGAAGGAGAGTTTTACGGGGTCGTTCACCTCTGTGAGCGGGAATGAGTTGAAACAGATGGGTTCGCAAAACGTGGTGCAAAGTTTGCGTTCGTTGGATGCTTCGTTTGTGGTGATGGAGAATTTAGCAGCCGGAGCTGACCCGAATGCCATGCCGGCGGTTGAAGTTCGCGGACAAACCAGTATTGCCTTTACGGATGTGGAAGATATTTTTGCCTACGACCCTAATCAGCCGCTGTTTGTTTTGGATGGTTTTGAAACCACGTTGCAAAAGATTATCGACTTGGACCCCAACCGTGTAGCGAGCATCACTATTTTGAAAGATGCCGCATCTACCGCATTTTATGGCTCACGAGCAGCCAACGGTGTTGTATTGGTGGAAACTGTGAAAGGGGTTCCCGGACGTTTTAAAGTAACCTATTCGGGTAACTTTTCTACCGAAATACCTAACCTGTCGAGTTACAATATGATGAATGCCGAAGAGAAATTGCGGTTTGAACTATTGTCCGGTTATTATACCGTCAAATCCAATGCGTATAACTTGCCTGTCATTCAGCATCAAGACCGGTTGGATAGTTTGTATTTTCACCGTTTGAGTGAAGTTCAGAGCGGTGTTAGCTCGTATTGGATGAGCGAACCGCTGCAAATTCCTTTTCAACAACGTCAAACCGTTCGGGTTTCGGGCGGCGAAAAGAATTTAGTTCTTTCAGCAGGATTAACATATCGAACACAACCCGGCTTGATGAAAG
>JAITVC010000211.1 GCA_031286005.1 Bacteroidales bacterium | reverse complement strand
TACAATCAATTTATGCAGCTGAAATATTATGTGGCACTATCCATGGCGTTATGGAACGTAGATGTATTTGCCCAAAACACAGAAAAAGACACATTAACTAATATCCACTTAACGGAAGTTGTGGTGTCTTCAACCAAAGAAACCAACGACTTGAAAACCCTGCCGGGTGCAATATCTGTGCTCTCTTCGAGACAATTGGACGAGCGCAAGATAGCTTCCCTAACAGATTTAAGCACCATCATTCCCAACGTCTTTGTGCCCAACTATGGCTCCAAGATGTCGCCACCCGTATATATCCGTGGGATAGGGGAGCGCAGCACGGGGCAAGCAGTTGGCCTTTATGTGGATAATATGCCGTATTTGGACAAATCGGTGTTCAACTTCGAGTTCTTGGATGTGCAACGCATAGAAGTGTTGAGAGGCCCGCAAGGCACGCTCTACGGGCGCAATGCGATGGGGGGAATCATCAATATCTATACTAAATCACCGTTGGACGAAGAACCTTTGAAGGCCTCTATATCCGCAGGAAACTATGGATATATGCGAGGAAACCTATCTGCAGGCCTAAAACTTGGCAAACGAGCAGGTGTTATTGCCAGCGTATACGGTAATAAAAACAATGGTTTTTTCGAGAATCAATACGATGGCAAACAAGCCGACAAACAGCAATCCTTAGGCACACGATTACGCTTAGATATAAAACCTTCCGAAAATTGGTTAGTGCAATGGATGGCCAACACTGATTATGCCAAGCAAGGCGCATTTCCATACGGACTTGTTACCAACGATGGCATAGAGCAGCCTAACTACGACACCCCCGGAACATACCTCCGCAACGTACTCGGAACCAACCTCAATGTTACCTATAAAAACGATAAAATTATAGCCTCATCTTCTACCGGATTGCAATATTTTGATGATGATATGAATATGGATTTGGATTATACTCCGCTGTCGTATTTCACACTTAACCAAAAACAAAAGGAAACAAACTTGATACAAGAGTTTACGGTTAAGTCTAACACAAAAGGTCATTTAAAGTGGGTTGTCGGTGCATTTGGATTTCATCGAAATCTGACGACTGATGTTACTACAACTATGGGAAAATCGGGTATTGACAGCATTTTGCAACCTGTTTTTTCGGCGCTCATAACAAGTCCGTTCGCACCACGATTAGTGGTTGCAAACGACGAAATACCAATGCCCGGCCTATTTAAGACTCCTACTTATGGTGGAGCTGTTTTTTACGAGTCAACAATCAACAATCTACTGTTCAAAGGCTTTGCGTTCACAATGGGCTCCCGATTAGATTATGAAAAGTCGGAAATAGCCTATAACACGTCGATGGCAACACAGATTGATGCCGTTATGGGTGGAAATGTGATGCAATCCGAGCAAGCCGGAACAACTTTAACCGGTAAGGGTAGTAAAAATCATTTGACTTATTTACCAAAGTTTGCCGTAAAATACGAGTTTAATGAAAAAAACTACATCTATGCTACTGCGGCGAGAGGTTATAAAACGGGTGGGTATAATATTCAGATGTTTTCAGACATTGTGCAAGATGTTGTTTCTGAAAAACACAAAAGGCCACGTGCAGAGTGGAGTAATCCTTTTCCCGGAGAATCCCAAGACTCTATACTCCCGCTAATTTCTTACGATCCGGAGTTTAGTTGGAACTACGAACTCGGCTTCAAAGGCGAAATCTTGAAAAACAAATTGTTTGTGGAAGCCGCTGTTTTCTATGTAAATGTAACCGATGTGCAAATAACACAATTCGTGCAAAGCGGACAGGGCCGAATGCTGAAAAATGCGGGACACGCCCAAAGCACAGGCTTTGATTTGGAGTTAAGAGCCTATCCCATAGATGGTCTCGCTTTATCTGCAAGCTATGGCTATGCACACGCCGTGTTGAAAGATTATAAAACTGCAACCATCGATTATTCGGGCAACTTCATTCCATTTGCTCCACAAAACACCTTCTCGCTCGGAGCAAGTTATAGCAAAGGTATCAGTAATAGCAAAATCATAGATAGATGGAGCGTGCAAGCACAATACAATGGCGCAGGCAAAATCTATTGGACAGAGGCCAACGACACTTGGCAGGATATGTATGGCTTATTGAATCTCAAAGCCGGTGTGGGCAAAGGGGCTTTTGCTCTAAATGTGTGGACACGTAATACTTTAAATGCCGATTATGCTGCATTCAGCTTTGAATCTACGGTGCAAAACAGCCTCCAAACATTTGCTCAAAAAGGAGCGCCGTTTCAAGTTGGGGTGGATTTGACGGTTTCGTTTTAAGATGTTAAAATGCACAAAGATTTGCACATGTAAAAAAAAAATCGTATCTTTGCGAGTTATAAATTTTGAATAAAACCCTAACTTTATGAGTTTTAGAATTGTAGTATTAGCTAAGCAAGTGCCCGATACCAGAAATGTGGGCAAGGATGCTATGAAAGAAGACGGTACTATCAACCGTGCCGCACTTCCTGCCATTTTTAATCCCGAAGATTTAAATGCTTTGGAAATGGCGATAAAAGTAAAAAACAGTATCGAAGACGCAGAACTATTGGTTCTCACAATGGGACCTCCCCGTGCTGCGGAAATCGTTCGCGAATCTATGTATCGCGGTGCAGATGGCGGTTATCTGATTACAGATATGAAATTCGCCGGAGCAGATACGTTGGCCACGTCGTATACCACGGCAATGGCGATTAAGAAATTAGGCAAGGTCGATTTGATTTTCTGCGGTCGTCAAGCCATTGATGGCGATACGGCACAAGTAGGCCCACAAACGGCCGAAAAACTGAATATCCCGCAAATCACGTATGCCGAAGAGTTCATCGCTTGCGATGGCAAGAGCGTTACTATCAAACGCCGTTTGGAACGAGGAGTGGAAACCGTTAAAGCACCGCTTCCGGCTTTGGTAACTGTGCACAGTTCGGCCGATGAATGCCGTGCCCGTCATGCCAAACGTGTGATGAAGTATAAATATGCACGTACAACCACCGAACTTCAATCCGAGGATAAAGATTATACGGAATTGCGTACGAATTGTCCATATCTAAACATCACCGAGTGGTCGGCAGCCGATTTGAATGCAGATCCGGAATGTTTGGGATTAGCCGGTTCTCCAACCAAAGTGAAGAAAATCGAAAACGTAGTCCTCACAGCCAAAGATTCGGTAGCATTCACAACGTCGGATGAGGATATGAACAAATTAATGAAAGAATTAATCGAATCTCATGTAATTGGGTAATACAGGTGTATCGGGTGACTGGTGTTGGATATCCTCACATTCAACAAGCAAATGTCTGATACTGGTCGCCGACACCTTTAACTAAAAAATAAAATTTATGAATAACGTATTTGTATATTGCGAAATCACCGAAGACCAACTTATTGCGGATGTGAGTCAAGAACTTTGCTCCAAAGGTCGCAAGTTGGCAAACGAATTAGGTGTAGGTCTCGAAGCCATTGTAATCGGTAACGAGGTTAAAAACTTGGAACAACAACTCTATCCGCTTGGCGTGGATGTGATTCATCAGGCAAAGGATGCCCGTTTGTTCCCATTCTCGAGTATGTCGCACACTTCGATTGTAGTAAATCTATTCAAACAAGAACAACCGCAAGTTGCTTTGTTTGGAGCCACTTCCGTTGGACGTGATTTAGCGCCGCGTGTGGCATCTGCGTTGCGCTGTGGTCTCACGGCGGATTGCACATCCCTCGAAATCGGCGAGCATGAAGATAAAAAAGTAGGCAAGACCTATCAAAACTTATTGTATCAAATTCGTCCTGCCTTCGGCGGTAATATCATTGCTACGATTGTGAACCCGGAAACTCGCCCTCAGATGGCTACCGTTCGCGAAGGCGTGATGAAAAAAGAGGTGTTTAAAGCCGACCATAAAGGCGTAATCAAACCGATTGATGTAAAGAAATTCACCAATGAAGTGGATTTTGCTTGCCAAATTATCGACCGTCATATAGAAGAGCAAAAGATAAACATCAAAGGTGCACAAATCATTGTTGCCGGTGGTTATGGCGTAGGTTCCAAAGAAAACTTTAAACAGCTGTTTGATTTAGCTGCAGCCATCGGTGGCGAAGTAGGTGCAACACGTGCTGCTGTGGATGGAGGTTTTGCAGAACACGAGCGTCAAATCGGACAAACCGGTGTAACTGTTCGCCCGAAGTTGTACATCGCTTGCGGTATTTCCGGAGCGGTGCAACACCGTGCCGGTATGGAAGAATCAGCCAAGGTTATTTCCATCAATACCGACCCGAAAGCACCTATCAACGCTATTGCCGATTACACCATCACCGGTGATTTGAATGAAGTATTGCCAAAGATGATCAAATATTATAAGGCGAATAGCAAGTAAAATTACATGAAGATAGTAACAAAGATTTCCTTGAGTGAACTTCAAGAAATGTCACGTCATTTCTTTGGTGATATGGTAAAAGGCGTAGTGGATGTATAGCAGCGACTTTTGGCTGTTGATGCGGAATTACACGCTGATTTGGAATCTACTCTTTTAGAAAAAAACTCTCAACAAGATAATCTTTGGGGCATCAACTTATATCCTTTTATAGAAGGTGATGATTTTTTGGAGTTTGATTCGATGATTAATATTCGTCCTGCTCAAAACAATAGAAGTAGAGGTGTTGAAAGTATCGAGACTCAAAACCAAATAAAGAGTATTATTAATCAAATTGTGGAAAAATAATGCAGCATAAATCGTTAGCAGAAGGACGTTGGGCCGAATTATCATTTAGTCAGCAAATGGCAAATGTTGGTAGTGAAGTTTCTCGCACCAAGAATTGGCTGATAAAAGGTAACGAACAGCAAGCAGAACGGGCTTTTGAGCGTTGTTTGGAACTCGTTTATTTAACCATAAAATTTGCCAATCGCACAGCAATTTATCGTGAAATCTGCCGATTTAGAGAGTTTTTCTGCAAAGCCTATCTGGAAAGAGATATTAAAGAATTAGAATATTTTGATCGTTATTGCATTCAGTTTGCCATGAATAAATAAACATACAGATTCATCGACTAAAGAATTAAAAAAACAATTAGTAACTATAATTAATCAAAAGCGATAGGCGGAATGCTCAATAATGCCGCATAAAACAAAATGAAAAAAAACAGTTTATCATTACTCCTACTTCTTGGAGGTTTCCTCTTTGCAACATTATTCTTACAATCTTGTACGATAACAACTCCAATTTCAGCAACATCTCATCCTGTTGGAAATAAAATTGGAGAAGCAAGTCAAATGGGTATCTTATTTTTCCCACCTTTTACCGGACAACCCGCAGGTGTTTTACAAGCAGCTAAAAATGGAGGAATTACAAAAATTAGCACAGTAGATTATTCAGTGAATTATTTCATACTCTTTACGAAAAGAACGACTACTGTAACAGGAGAATAAAGTGTGATTTCTATTTGTAATTTAAAATAATCAATAAGATATGGAAAATTTTTATCGCGACAACGAATCCTTGAAATTCCACCTCGATCATCCTATGATGAAGAAATGTGTGGATCTGAAAGAAAATAATTATGCCGACAAAGGCAAATACGACTATGCCCCTGCCGATTTCGAAGATGCTATTGACAGCTACGACAAAGTGCTCGAAATCGTTGGTGAAATCTGCGGCGACATCATTGCGCCAAACGCAGAGTATGTAGACCTCGAAGGCCCGAAAATCGTCAATAACGAAGTGGGTTATGCTCGTGGAACGCAACAAAACCACGATGCTTTGACGCAAGCCGGACTCTACGGCATGTCGCTTCCACGGAAATACGATGGACTGAACTTCTCGATGGTGCCGTATGTGATGGCTGCCGAGTTGACTTCTCGTGCAGATGCCGGTTTTGGTAACATCTGGGGGCTGCAAGACTGCGCCGAAACCATTCACGAATTTGCATCGGAAGAATTAAAACAAAAATTCCTCCCACAAATCAACGCGGGACAAACCTGTTCAATGGATTTGACTGAGCCGGATGCCGGTTCCGACTTGGGAGCCGTTCAACTCAAAGCCACGTTCGACGAAAAAAACAACTGCTGGCGTTTGAATGGCGTGAAACGCTTTATTACCAACGGCGGTGCGAACATCAAACTCGTGTTGGCACGTTCGGAAGAAGGTACAAATGATGCACGTGGATTGTCGTATTTCGTATTCGACCGCAGAGACGGCGGTTTGACCATTCGTCGTTTGGAAAACAAAATGGGTATCAAAGGCTCGCCAACGGCGGAATTGGTATTCACAAACGCTCCTGCGCAAATCATTGGCGAACGAAAATTGGGCTTGATTAAATACGTGATGTCGTTGATGAACGGCGCACGTCTCGGTGTAGGAGCGCAATCCGTGGGATTGGGTGAAGCTGCTTACCGCGAAGCCTTAAAATACGCCCACGAGCGCGAACAATTCGGAAAATCCATCATCAATTTCCCTGCCGTATACGAATTATTGGCCTCCATGCGCACCAAAGTGGATGCCGGCCGCTCCATTCTATACGAAACATCCCGCTATGTGGATTTGAGCAAATCTTACGAATTGCTCGTGAAAGATCACGGTCGCACGCTGACTCCGGAAGAAAAAGCCGATGCCAAATTGTGCCAACGCAACGCCGATATGCTCACGCCGATGCTCAAAATGTTTACCAGCGAATGGGCTAATCAAGTGTGCTACGATTCGCAACAAGTGCACGC
>JAITVC010000207.1 GCA_031286005.1 Bacteroidales bacterium | reverse complement strand
GTGGATATAAACTTTGCCACATCGCAAGCCGATTTCAATAAACTGCTTTCGGAAGCCATACTCAAAAAGTTTCCGGAGAAAACAACTATTGGAAAACTGTTTATGAAGATGCTTAAAGGGTTTCGGCCGATTATCCGTTTTGATGCTCTTTCGGGCGAACCGCAAGTGGAACTTTCATACACTACGGAAACCGAAAAAACACATACATTGCAAGGCATTTTAGGGTTTCTAAATTCCCAAAAACCTTTGATTGTTCTGGCGATAGACGAGTTCCAGCAAATCAATGATTTTCCCGAAAAGAATACAGAAGCGATGCTTCGCTCCACGATTCAACATTTGCACAATATTCGGTTTATCTTTTGCGGTAGTAAGAAAACAATTATGACCGATTTGTTTGCCAATGCCAAACGCCCCTTTTATGCGAGCACGCAATTTATGTATCTCGACAAAATTGACAACAAAAAATATGCGTCTTTTATCGCCAAATTATTCCGTAAATACGGAAAGAGAATTGATAAAGAGATTGTCGATTTTGTTTTAGACTGGACCCGAACACACACATTTTATACCCAGAGCTTGTGTAATATGATCTTCTCGATGAGTGAAGATGATACGGTTATTGATATGCAAATGGCCAAAGATGCTTGTTTGGAATTGATGAAACGCAATGAACCAACCTTTTTTCAGTACAAAGAATTGCTAACGATGCCGCAATGGAAATATCTAATAGCTATTGCCAAAGAACATTCGGTAGAACAGTTGTCTGCAAAAAGTTTTTTGATGAAGCATAACATCGGTACTCCAACCGATTCACAACGCTTAAAGCAGGCGCTTTTAGACAAAGATTTAGTTTTGGAAACCCTAACAAAAGAACGAACCTCTTACCAAGTGGCCGATGTATTTTTCTCACGTTGGTTGGAAATGGAATTTTAAAATATCTATAAAAAAAAACAATAATGAAAAAATCAATCACCCTAATTACCTTAATTTTTCTCGCATGTTATGCGATGTCTCAACCGTTAATCTCTTATGTTCGCCCGTTGGTGGGGACATCGGGTTTCGGGAACACGTATCCCGGCTCACAAATTCCGTTTGGCGGCATACAAATCAGCCCCGATACAGACTTCGATGATTATGATGTGGCGGCCGGTTACAAATACGACCACCCGACCTTGCTTGGATTTAGTCTTACGCACCTCAGCGGAACGGGTATTCCCGATTTGGGCGACTTCCTATTCATGCCGGGAACGGGGAAAATTCATTTCACACCCGGCACGCACGAAAATCCCGACAACGGCTATCGTTCTCGCTATTCGCACGACAGGGAATGGTGCTCGCCAAACTACTACGGTGTGGATTTGCTCGACTACGGCACAAAAGCGGAAATGACATCGGGCATGAGAAGCGGTATCTTGCAGTTCACCTACCCGAAATCCGAGGAATCGTTTATCTTGCTTGACTTGAATCACACGTTGCAGTTCTCTTGCGAATGGAGCAATATCCGCATTGAAAACGATTCTACACTTGTGGCCTACAAATTGGTGAAGGGTTGGGGCCCCGAACGTCATGTGTATATGACGGCCGTGTTCTCGAAACCATTCGCAGATTATGGCATTATGCAAGACACGACGCCTGTGGTTTACAACACCCGCCGCTTCCGCAGCCATCTCGAAGCATGGGGTAAGAACCTGCGGTTTTGGACGAAATTCTCGACCGAAGATAATGAAAAAGTAACAGTAAAAGTAGCCATCTCATCCACGAGCACCGATGGCGCCAAACTGAATATCCAAGAACTCAACGGCCACACGTTTGAAAGTCTGCGCAAGGCCGGCGAACAACTTTGGGAAACCGAACTCTCAAAATTCAAAGCACGCGGTTCGCAAGAGAAATTAGAAACATTTTACACATCGGTCTACCGCTCGTTTCTGCACCCATTCGTGTATCAAGATGCCGACGGCCAATTCCGTGAATACGATAAAACCATCGGAAAAGCGGAAGGTTTTACCAATCACACAGTGTTTTCGCTGTGGGATACCTACCGGGCGCAACATCCGTTGATGAATTTCGTGCAACGTGAGAAACAAGCTGATTTCATCAATTCCATGCTGGCGCATTACGACAAATCGGTGGAAAATATGTTGCCCATTTGGTCGTTTTATGCCAACGAAACGTGGTGCATGATCGGCTATCACGCCGTTTCGGTAATTGCTGATGCAATTGTAAAAGAAGTGCAAGGGTTCGACTACGAACGTGCCTATCAAGCGATGGTTGCAACCGCCAAAAATCCGCACTTCGACCGTTTGCCGGAATACACTTCTTTGGGTTATGTGCCGTTCGACCTTGAAGCCGAATCCGTATCCAAAACACTCGAATATGCCTACGACGATTACTGTATCGCGCAAGCGGCCAAGAAACTTGGCAAGACGGAAGACTACGCCTATTTCTTAAACCGTGCGCAATCGTGGCAAAATCTCATGGACCCAACCACGAAGTTCATGCGCGGCAAAAACAGTAAGGGCGAATGGCGCACACCGTTTGAGCCAACGCATTATCAAGGCCCCGGCTCGGTGCATGGGTGGGGAGATATTACCGAAGGCTTCACCTATCAATATACATGGTATGTGCCCCACGATGTGCAAGGCTATATCAACGAGATGGAAGAAAAAGCCTTTTTGAAGAATCTCGATGGTCTGTTTGCGTTGGAATTGCCCGACGATATTCCCGGAGCGCACGATATTTGGGGTAGGATAGGGGGCTATTGGCATGGCAACGAGCCGTGCCATCAGATTATTTATCTCTACAACTATCTGAAACAACCTTGGAAAGGTCAACAACGCTTGCGCGAAGTGATGGACAAGTTCTACGGCAATTTGCCCGGCTCGCTGAGCGGAAACGACGATTGCGGACAAATGTCGGCGTGGTATATCTTCAACTGCATGGGTTTCTATCCCACAGCGCCGTCGAGCAATGTATATAATCTCGGTTCGCCCGGACTGGAATACGTGCAAATGACCATGAGCAACGGCAAACAACTCACCATGACCGCCGAGAATTGGACACCCGAAAATGTTTATGTCGAAGCATTCTATCTCAACGGCCAAAAGCACGATGCCAACTTCATCACTTACGACGATATTAAGAACGGCGCCGAACTTCGCTTCGTAATGAGCCGCAAGCCCAACCGCAAACGAGGTACAGGCAACAACGATGTGCCGCCGTCCATTTCCCCGAAAGGGAAAACCGTGAAATACGAGTAGAAACCGAACAATTTGTCATGTTACAAAGTCTCTGCAAGGCCGTTTTTTCAAAAAGGCAGCCTTGCAGAGTTTCTGCAAACCCGTTTTTTCAAAAAGACAGCCTTGCAGAGCTTCTGCAAACCCATTTTTTCAAAAAAACGCTCTTGCAGAGTTCCTGCAAACCCGTTTCAGCCATGTAACGTCCTTGCAGAGCTTCTGCAAACCTGTTTCAGTCGTGTAACGGCCTTGCAGTAACCCTTAACCCTTCGCCGTTGACCTTTTACCGCTTTGCATTGACCTTTACCTTTTTTTTTTGTATCTTTGCACTCCGAAATGAAATATATTCCAAATAGTATCACCCTTGCCAACCTCCTTTGCGGATGTTTGTCGATAGTAGCCGTGTTCAGTGGGCAACTTGCAACAGCTGGTTTTTTGATTTTCTTGGCCGCGATTTTCGATTTCCTCGATGGTTTTGCCGCCCGATTGCTAAAAGCCTATTCCGACATCGGCAAAGAATTGGATTCGCTGGCCGACGTGGTGAGTTTCGGCGTGGCTCCGGCCATGATTGCGTTTCAAATCATATTGGCGCAACCCACCAAAATGCTGTTTCCTCAAATGCCCTATATCGCTTTCGCGATGGTTTTGTTCTCGGCCTTGCGTTTGGCCAAATTCAATATCGACACCCGTCAAACCGACCATTTTATCGGAATGCCCACGCCGGCCAATGCCCTGTTTTGGGCTTCGTTGCCATTAGTGGTAAACGATTTGCATTCCAAATTTTCTCCGGAAACGGTAAAAATGCTGTTTCATCCAACCCTCATGGTTGTGTTGTGCATCGTGTTTGCCGCACTTTTGGTTGTTCCACTTCCGATGCTGTCGTTCAAATTCAAAAGCACGGCCTTTAAACCCAATTGGCAACGGTTTGTACTGGTTTGGCTCGTGCTCGCCTTATATTTTATGATCGGTATAAGTGCAATTCCTATCGGAATTTTGATTTATCCGTTGCTATCACTGACTCTTATCCGTAAATGAAATCCGTAGATTTAGAAACACAGCCTGTCGGCAAACTCTTACTGCATTATTCGATTCCGGCAATTATCGGAACGCTATCCACTTCACTGTATAACCTTACCGACCGAGCCTTCATCGGGCAAGGCGTGGGGCCTTACGCTATTTCGGGCTTGGCGCTCACGTTCCCGATTATGATTTTGATACAAGCCTTTGGCACATTGGTAGGAGTGGGTGCCGCTGCGCGGATTTCCATTGTTTTAGGAATGAAAGATACGCCTTGGGCCGAACGGATTTTGGCCAACAGCTTATTCCTCACACTCACGTTTTGGGCGATCACAACCGTTTTCGGACTCACGTTTTTGGACAATCTACTGATGATTTTCGGCGGTAGCGAAAACACCATTCCCTATGCCCGCGAGTTCATGCAAATTGTAATTCCGGCAAGCGTCCTCAGCAATATTTCGTATGGCTACGGCAGCATGATGCGTGCATCGGGCTATCCCAAAAAGTCCATGTATGCCTCGCTCATCGGCGTGGGCTTGAACTTGATTTTAGCGCCGATTTTTATTTTTGTATTGAAGTTAGGGATTCAAGGAGCGGCCATCGCTACGACTATTTCCATGTTTGTAAGCGCAAGTTATGTGATTCATCATTTCTTGAGTAAGAGTAGCCGAGTGCGTTTTCGCCGACATGCGTTCAAGTTGAAATGGTTCATCATTAGAAATATCACCGCTATTGGCCTCTCGCCGTTTTTGATGAACATAGCAGCATCGGCCGTTGTCATGGTAGCGAATTTGGTCTTGCGTAAATACGGTGGCGATTTGGCGATAGGCGCTTATGCGATTATGGGTGGCTATGCCATGGTGTTTGTAATGATTACACTCGGAGTGTGTCAAGGTATGCAGCCCATTGTAGGCTATAGTTACGGAGCGCGGAAACTCAAGCGCATGAAAGATACGTTGCTGTTGGCCGTTAAAGTAGGTATGGCCGTCAATTCCGTAGGTTTGATTTGCGCCCTGCTGATACCAACCCCCATGGCACGCTTATTTACAACCGATGCGGAACTCATCGAACTTATCTCGCACGGTTTGATTTTTGTATTTATTATGGCGCCTCTCATCGGATTTCAAACGGTTACATCCGTTTTTTACCAGTCCATCAATAAACCGTTTTTGTCGATAACAATGAGTTTGTGTCGGCAAGTTCTGTTCTTTGTACCCTGCATGTTGATTTTTTCCAGATTTTGGGGAGTGCACGGCGTTTGGTACGCCCTCACGACTGCCGACTTTCTATCGGTAGTCGTAGCAGTTATCGTATTGCTATGGCAACGGCGCGTGTTCTATCCGCGGTTGGCACGGTAATTATCCTCGAATAACCACTAAATAATACGACTTTTTCCCTTTCTGCACGAGGATGTATTTCCCATTCAAACCATAATCCGGCGAGATAACCGTTTGCTCACTTACCTTTTCTTTGTTGATGGAAACGCCGTTTTCTTTCAATGCACGGCGTGCTTCGCCTTTGCTCGCATAGATTTGTGTTTTTTCGGCTAATAAATCTATAACGCTGATGTCGGCGATGTCGGCTTTGGAAACCTCAAACGTTTCAATACCCGAAAACACATCTAAGAACGTGCGTTCGTCAAGATTGGCCAACATTTCTTTGGTCGCTTTTCCGAATAGAATTTCGGTGGCTTCAACGGCTTTGTTGAACGCATCTTCGCCATGCACACGAATGGTCAAATCCTTGGCCAACGTTTTTTGTAACATGCGCAGGTGCGGAGCCTGCGTGTGTTCGGCAATCATCTTTTGAACGTCTTCTTGCGAAAACATGGTAAATATCTTGATATATTTTTCCGAATCCGCATCCGAGCAGTTGAGCCAGAATTGATAGAATTGATACGGCGATGTTTTTTCGGCATCAAGCCACACGTTGCCGCTTTCGGTCTTCCCGAATTTTCCGCCGTCGGCCTTAGTGATAAGCGGGCAGGTAAGAGCAAACGCTTCACCACCGGCAATGCGGCGAATAAGTTCCGTTCCTGTGGTAATATTGCCCCATTGGTCGGAACCGCCCATCTGCAATTTGCAATTTTTGGTTCGATAGAGATGTAAAAAGTCGTAGCCCTGCACCAATTGATATGTAAATTCGGTAAACGACATACCTTCGCCTTCGCCCGAAAAGCGTTTCTTCACGCTATCTTTTGCCATCATGTAGTTTACGGTAATATGTTTGCCAATATCACGAATGAAGTGTAAAAACGTATAATCTTTCATCCAATCGTAATTGTTGACCATCTCGGCGGAATTAGATTTTCCGCTATCGAAATCCAAAAACCGGCGCAATTGGTTTTTGATACACTCTTGATTGTGCCGCAAGGTATCTTCGTCCAAAAGATTACGCTCGTTCGATTTTCCCGAAGGGTCGCCAATCATGCCCGTTGCACCGCCCACCAAAGCCAGCGGTTTATGTCCGCAATTCTGAAAATGTTTAAGCATCATCACACCCACCAAATGGCCGATATGCAACGAATCTGCCGTAGGGTCAATTCCAACGTAAGCCGTTGTTAATTCTTTTAAAATTTGTTCTTCTGTTCCCGGCATCACGTCTTGAATCATGCCGCGCCATTTCAATTCTTGGATAAAATTCATATTATTTTCATTTTTTCAAATCTTGGGTCAATAATTCGTAGATTTCTGGCCAAGACTTAAGGCAGAAATCACTTTCCAAGTCAGATAATTTTGTGTATGTGTCGGAATTGTAAAATAAATCTGTGGCTTCCAAAGTCGAGATATTGAGATCAACAACAAGTTTCTCAACCACATTTTCGCTAATCCGTTCAATGGCTGTAATTCCTTTAAAAACGACTTGCTCAAGCATAAGGAGTGATTTTACGGAACAGAAACAAATTTGGTGCGAAGGAGCGTCAAACGTCAATTCTTGCAAGAAATCTTCTCTACTCACTTCCCCTCGCATATAGGCATCTATTCGTGTTGTGATTTTATCATCAGCAACAGGCCCCTCTACAATATCAAAATCATGGGCAGGAAGCGGAGTATTGAAATGTCTATTTATGGCTACAAAATCCAGCCATTTATCATCATACGATTCAAATCGTAATGTTTTGTAATAAGGATCTGCAAAAGCATTTTCAAAAAACGTAAATTCAGTTATTACGCCTTCCGTGTGCTTATCTCTACCTTTTCTATTGGCCCAAACAACAGCTTGCTCGCGAAATTTAGTCACATAAAAGCCCTGCCCGAAATCCTTTCGAGGATCACACTTACTCAAATCAATTTTGTCAATTTTGGTATAACTTCCGTGATAAACTTTCATCGCAATCCTCCGTTTTCATAGCAAACGTTGTACAAATCTCTCAATGCGTAAAATTTATTGTCGGTATGCAAGGCCCACCAATGCTCCGACAGATAATTCAACCCGCCATATCTTTTCAGATAGCGGTAAGCTTCAGGCATTCCCATTTTGTAAGCAAGTGCAAATTCTGTAATGATAAATGTTACAAAACTGATTTGATCACTCGTTGTTTTATCTATCGTAGTTGTTGTCATTACAGTAAACTTTTTGCAAAGATACAAAAAAAAAACGAAACTCGAAAGTTCCGTTTTTTTTTGCTTAGATGTTGTTGGCTTATCGCTTCACAAACTTTCCAACGTATTGCCCCACCTTGATCACATACGTGGCCATCGGCAATGCAGACACATTAAGAGTAGTTTGGCGGCCTGTGGTAAGATGTGTATGAAGTGAAAAAAAATTGCGAAGTGATCTTGAAGTGAAAAATTGCGAAGTGATCTTGAACTGAAAAACTGCAAAGTGATCTTGAAGTGAAAAAACTGCGAAGTGATCTTGAAGCGAAGTGATCTTTAAGTGAAAAAATGCGAAGTGATCTTGAAGAGAAAAAATTGCGAAGTGATCTTGAAGTGAAAAAATGCGAAGTGATCTTGA
>JAITVC010000143.1 GCA_031286005.1 Bacteroidales bacterium | reverse complement strand
TGCCCCAACCGTTTGTGATGGCGACCGTAGGGGCGTATTGCACACGCCCTCAATATCATTTGTCGCATTTTCCAACAGGGGCGTATGCAATACGCCCCTACCGTGGAACCCAATATTTTCGGTAATGGCAATAATTCCATGTATGTGATCGGGCATAACAACAAATTCACCCAATTGAACATTGGGACGGATGGTGGGCGTTTTTAACCATTCATCGTATGCCATTTGCCCATATTCATTCAAACGCACCTGACCGTTGATGATTTCGCCGAACAAACATTTGCGGTCTTGCGTGCAAATGGTTACAAAATACAAACCGGCCTGAGAATAATCGTATCTACGCAGGCGGACGCTGCGGCGGTGATGGAGGTTTGGATTGTATTTGATCATTTTGTTATACAATATTAAGAAATGATTAATTATCTTTAGACAGGTCAATTTTTAAGGCATCAATCACTTCTGTTTTAAATCTGTTTGCTCTTGCGTTGGTTATTCCTTCTAATTTTGGAATATCTCTTTTTTCCCAAAGAGTTTTTAGTACGGATAAGTATTTTTCATTTTCTCTTCGTGTCTCTAATGAATTATATTGAAAATCTGGAGAAAAAAATACCGCTGGTTTTTTGAACATTCCAAAGCCAATATTGATAATTTTGTCATTCATATCAGAACCAATATTGGTAGTCTCACCATTTCTTTCTATGCTCTCATCTGCAACATCTGTTTCAATTAAGTTTTCCCAAACCCAATTTACAAGATAATGCTTATCTTCGTTTCGTAATTTATCTGTTGTAGCTAACGCATAAACACATTGCCCCATACAATCATACACGCTTTTAATCAGTTTATCGTTTTTAGATTCAACAATAACACCTTTCCATCCCATCATTTTTGAAAAAATTTCTTGAATCAAATCAAAATTTCTTGAATATCTATTTAATTCAGAGTCGGCAGAAGGTAACTCTGGCATATTTGAAATAATTAATCCTACAAATTGATAGTAGTAAAACATCCACATGTGTTTGCCAATATTTTGAGTTATCGCCTGCTTAACCATCATATCAAAATACCAAATTGCTATGGTTATTCGGAATGACCACACCGTATCACCGTCTCGTTCTGTGTCAGATTCTCGTAAAACGCTATATTCTTTCTTCGCCTCTTCTTGCATTTCAATCATTGCGGAATCGCCTATGCCACGCCACGCTTCATTTATTGAGCATACGGTTATATCATTAAATAAAGCATACAAAATAGGTCTTTCCTCTTTATAATCCAAATTTTGGTTGTTTCTAATTTCACGAAAGAAATTTCCGTTTTTATTTGTCATTAAAATCTTCAAGTATCGATTTACAAATTCTTCTTCTTTCAATTCTTCAAGATTTAACTCTTGTATTACTTTTGCAAAAAGATAAGGGTTGATGTTAGCAACACTATCTATAAAAGTATCGTTAATTATAATGTTACGATAAATTGCTTCTCCGTATTCAAGTTTTCTACCTTTTATTACTCTATTGCATTTCTTCTCGTATTCACGGCCACCAGGCGGATCATAACTTGCCGGAATGTCTTCTATTGATTTTGTCTTACTAAAATGTTTAATAATGTTATTCAAATGACATTTTTCTACTAATTTGGTGAAAAAAATCTTCCGTTTTAAAAATAGTTTTTCATGTGTTTTTTCTTGTCTTTCTTCTTCTAAACGTATACATTCTAAATTGTCAATTGTCTTTACTTTTCGAAGATATTCAACAACCTCTTCTAAATGATATTTCTCTACTAATTCAGCTAAAAAAGGAATGTCATCTTTTAAAAGTAATTTTTTGTAATAAGTAATTAATTTATACTTTCTTGAAAGCGGAAATTCCCCAAAAAATATTTTTATAACGAAATAAAAAAGAGCTACAATGGATAAAATATAAGCCCAAACTTCACTTGTTGGAAATCCATCAAATTCAAATCTGTTAAAAAAATCTGTTTTTTCTCGCAACCATTGATAGGAAAGTAAAAAATGAACGTATAAAAAAGCAATAGCAAGCATCCATAGATTACATTTAGATAATCTTAAAAGAATATATTCACGGCTCCTTTCTGACACGAAAGTAATTATCGCAAGTAATATTCCTATAAGTGTTAATAAATCGGATATTGTCATATTCTAACGTTTTAATTCATCCTAAAACCTCATTTTTTCCCATAAAACCACCCCACCCATTCCCCATAAGTATCCTGCGCCGAAAGGCAGGTGTCGAGCAAGTAGCCTCTTATGGCATCGAACTCTCGCAGGCCACGGATGTAGAACTGTTTGTGGTCGTTGTTGATAATAAATGGCGTGAGGCTGTTGCGCAGGCATTCGCGAAACATGATTAGGCGGCCAACTCGGCCGTTGCCGTCTTGAAAGGGATGTATCTTCTCGAAACGATGGTGATATTCTACGATGTTTTCCACTGTCAGCCCGGGCAAAGCATTGTACCAAGCGTTGAGTTTGTCCATTTCTGCTTCCACATCTTCGGGCAAGGTGGTTTTCATGCCGCCAACTTCATTGGGCAGTTTCTTCCAGTCGCCAACGGCAAACCACGCTTTGGTGGCATCGGCCGTTCCGGCTTTTAGTATGCGGTGAAAGGTTTTGATAATCTCGTTTGAAAACGGCTCATCAAGCGTATCGAGCAAGTAATCAAAAGCCACAAAGTGATTCGATGTTTCGATTATATCATCAATCGGCACGGCTTCATCGTCTTTGAAACCGATGGTGCGAGTCTCAAAGATATAGCGAGTTTGGTCTTCCGTCAAGCGGCTACCCTCCATGCGATTTGAATTATAGGCAAGGTTTACCTGTGTTTTGTGGTATAATCCGCCTTTTCGCTTGGCTTGTTTTTCGTCTTTTAGATGGGTGTATAAATTCCTCATTTTGGTTTTCTTTATGGTGTGCCAAAGGTACAAATAATTTCCGAATAAACAAAGAAAAGCCTTAAAAAGTTTGACGAAAGTAGCGGAAACTTGCACTTTTCTTTAATAATTCCTATCTTTGCAGGATTGAAAGACCATTCATAAATCATAGCAACTACACACTTCAACAACTAAACGATTAAGCAACAAGTATTATGGCTACATTTAACAGAGGGATAAACGGGGGATTCTCCGGGAAAATAGGTAACGTTATTGGGTCGCATCGGAAATCGGTGGACTATATGCGGTCGATGCCCGTAAGGGTTAAAAATCCACGTACTGCGGCGCAAACGGCACAACGGAGTAGGTTTGCTATGGCTATCAACTTGATGAAGCCGTTGGTGCCTTTGTTGCAGCAGGGTTGGAAATTCTATGCCAAGAAGCGGTCGACGTTTAATGCGGCGGTGTCTTACACTATGAAACATGTTGTTAAGGGGGAGTATCCGAACTTTTTGGTTGACTATAAAAAGATTGTTGTTTCAACGGGTAACTTGCCTCCTGTGTTGAATCTTAAAATAGTGTTTGATGCGGGACAGATGCGATTGACTTGGGCTAACAATAGCGGTGAGGAAGGGTCTAAACCGACTGACCTTCTTTTGCTTGCTCTGATTAATCCTGCGAAAGGAGAAACGTTTTGCTTTTATAATGAGGCTACTCGCGGGACTCGACAGTTTGAACTTGAACTGCCGGAATGGGCGGATGATACTTTTCATGCTTATGTTGGGTTTGTGTCTGATAATGGGGGGATTGCTTCTAATAGTGTGTGTGTTAATCATATTGCGGATGGTTATGGCGGGAGGGAGTATTGGCCTTTGGGAGGGGTTAGGTGTGAGGTGGCGGGGGACGAGGTGCGAGGTAACGGGGTGCTGGGTGGCCATACGCCCGTACGGGGGAATGATACAGTAAATGGTGATTTTGATACAGTAAAATCAAAAAATGATACAGTAAATGATACAGTAAATTATGGATTAGGGAAAGATTTAGAACAAATCTTAACGTTTATAATCCAAAATCCAAATGCGAAATCACATCAAATAGAACAGTTTATTAACAAAAGCAGGCCTACTGTTTGTCGTAATATTAAGGTTTTAAAAGACAAAGGGTTAATTGCGTATGCGGGGTCGGATAAGACTGGGGGGTATGTTTCAACAGGGGGGTTATAGGTCCCTCACTGCGTTCGGGATGACAAAGGGGAGTTCGGGATGACGAGAGGGGAATGAAGATGGTTGTTGGGATGGTCTTGGTTATAGGTTGTAGTGGAGATGTAGTGGACTTGTAGTGGAGTTGTAGTGGAGTTGATGCCTATTTGGTAGGTACTTGATAGCTTCTTGGTGGGTGCGAGAGGACTGGGTACGGGGGGAATACTTGCTATTGGCTTGTGGGTGGAGGGTTAATACTCGCTTTGCGAGTGGTGAAAGGTGCGGGGTGGCTGGGTGCGGGGGACGGGGATATTGTGGCGTGTTTGGATGTGTGTGGTCGTTTTTCAAAATTACGAATTTTCAGTAAAAAAAATGCTTTTTTAGTTCATTTTTTTTTTGTATGTTTGTCGGTCATGGCGTTTAATCTCAAATCGCAAT
>JAITVC010000095.1 GCA_031286005.1 Bacteroidales bacterium | reverse complement strand
CCAATTCAAGCGCTTGCTTAAATATCGGGTAATAATCTTTCACACGTTTAGGCTGAACAAGTTTCATATCAAGTGCTTTGTAGCCCATATTTTTACCCGGTTCACCAAAATACTCGGCTCGTTTGTCCCAAATAGAATACAGCAATTCAACTAATTCCTTACGCTTTTCAGGATCTTTTTCCTTATTCAACTGTGTCTTCACAATAGCCGTACCACGAATAAATGTATTGACGTGGTTAGCCGGACAGTTGTTGAAAATCCAAAGCCAAGGTTCATACGCATCCACGTAGTTGCGCTGTTTATAAAACTCTTGGTACATGGATAGATTTTTAATGCATTCCACGCTGTCTTCGGGCGTTGCACCCCATTTTTGAGCAAAAACACTCATTCCGCTCAAGGCGAAAAGCAAAACGATAGCCGATTTCATTGTTTTCATTGTTAATTCTGTTTTTAGTATGAAGATGTATAAATTATTAATCAAATTTCCCTCGTATAAACCATCTATCAAAAGCCGATATACCGATTACAATACGCCCGTAATTTTCTTGAATTTGACCATTGGCAACACGTCCTTTACGGCCAAATTCTACCCCCACATCCACTCTCGAATTGCTTCTGCGAATAGGCATTCCAATACCAAAACTCACTCCAAATTCTTTAATTTCCGAATTGCCAAAAGTAACGTAGTTCGTGCCGTAATGGTAACCCACACGATAACTCAACCGATTCATAAATTGGTTATCCAAATGTTGGCCTTTCAATTCCATGCCTGTGCGAATGGTATAGGCATCCGAGAGATTCTGATCGGCTTCCGAAAATTCACGATAATTACTGTAATTTAACCCTGTATATTCCACGCCAATAACCCAACGATTCAATTTCTCAAACGACAAACCTGCGGTATATCGATCAGGCAGTTCCAGTGTCCCATTTTCAATAGTCTTAATATCAATCGGAACTGTATTGCTGCTCGTTGTAACGGAATAAAGTTCATTATTTTTCGATGCTTTCAATTTAGCTTTCGGTGTGTAAGATAAACCTAAACCAAGTTGATAATTCTTCGACAATGGCTGACGGTATTGCAATCCAAAATCAAACGATACCCCTCTCGCATCAAGTGATTTGAGATAATGAGTAGAAGTTGGATTACTTAAAATGGTATCCACATACTGCCAAACTGAATTGCGCACAAACGACCCAAAATTGTAATTGACGTTCACACCAAAAGCAATACGGCTTGTTCCGGCAGACAATCCCAAAAACACCTGATTTAGCCCCCCATTACCGCTATTTTCCAACATGTATCTTCCAATCGTATCAACCGAATATTCACGTGTTACGCTGTAACTCATATTGGAACCGGGCAATAAACCAAAACTCGATTTTAGCCACGATGTGATAGGAAATGTCAAGGCAATTTGCCCCAACGAGGCCCTGTTTGTACGTGCACCAACTGTTGCATCTGCTTGTTTTTCGCTCAACTGCGAATAGATGCCTTGAAAGTTTACCTCAAACATCACCGACAACGAATCCAAATTTAAATACGAAGCCGGGTTAGTCGACGAAATGCTTTTTGCTTCCGTCAATCCAACACCTAAACCGCCCATAGCCACGTTTCTGGGATTCTGTACGGTTTGCAATTCGCCGATGCCAAAACGGGAGTATGGCGAAATAGAGGCATTTTGAGCGTAAAAACACGTTGTTATAGATGTGAAAAACAGAATTATAAATATCTGTTTAGAGCGTTTAAATATGATGTTGCAGAATTTCATTCAGACCAATTAATACCATGTTAGAAACTGCAAATATACGATATTTTGTTGAATTGACCAAATAATTTTGGTCGCCGCCCGTTAAAAAAATAGTTCCCGACGGATATTTCTCTTTAAAAAACAAAATTTTAGCATCAACTTCATCTTGTACGCCTTTAAGGATGCCGGATTGGATGGCCGCAATGGTATTGGTTTCGCAATAATCTATCTCGGTCGGAATATCCACCAAAGGTAACCTGTCCGTAAATTCGTGCAACATGCGTGCACGCAACCGCAAGCCCGGCGAAATTGCACCACCAATATATTCGCCGTTCGCCGTGATAAAATCGTAAGTAATACAAGTGCCCGCCGAAATAACCAAAACATCCGCTTTTGGCGCTAATTGACTTGCGGCAGCAGCCAAAGCCAAGCGGTCTAATCCCAATGTCTCCGGTGTTGCATAGCGATTGATGATAGGCAACGGCGTTTGATGATTAAACTCCACATGCCGGATACCTTCCAGCAGTTCGTGGATAAACGCAGGAGTTTTAGCCACCGAAGCCAAAATATAGGCATCCAAGCGATAATCTTTCAAAATAGCCTGAATATGGTTAGCCTCAAAAGGGTCGCAAATCTGCACAAAAACCATTTCCCCATCTCGAAAAACAGCGATTTTTGTTAAAGTATTGCCAATATCAATCGTTAAAGTCATCATAAAATAATGCAAAGATACAAAAAAATTGAAAATTGAAAAAAGTAAATAAAAAATTTGGTAGTTTCCAAAATTATTTGTACCTTTGCACCCCTAAACGGATGGCGTCGTAGC
>JAITVC010000089.1 GCA_031286005.1 Bacteroidales bacterium | reverse complement strand
ATCTTTGTTTAAAACCTGATTGCGGATACTCTCTATCTTTTGGATATTTAAGGCTACAAGACTTTCATTCAAACGACCATAATAATGTCCCTTGAAAGCAACAGGAATCCCTTGTGATGCAGCGGGGATTTGAAACATAATTACACGTCCTTCAGGCTTGCATAGTACATGTATAGCCGTGAAAGAGATATTGTTGGTTAGTAAGTCTCCTAATTCTTTTTTTAAAGAATCCAATTTTTTGCGATCTAAACGATAGTCAGATCCAACAATTTGATGCTTATCATTAATACCAAAAATCAGCCATGCACAAGGTTTCTCTTTAAGATTAGCCTCGTTACTTAATGCAGAAAAATACTCTCCTATTTTGGAAGAATCAAAATTATTTTTAGCCTCCTTAAACTCTACAATTTCGTTCTCCGCAGGAAGAGCCAAAGCTTCGGAAAGGATCTTTTCTAATTCATGTATTTCCATAATAAACAAACTCAAAATGTAATTCGTGATGCGTCCTGTTTAATAAAGACAAATAACAAAAGCGTGAACGCCCACAACGACGATCCGCCATAACTGAAGAACGGCAATGGAATCCCGATGACGGGCAGCAATCCGATAGCCATTCCGATATTTACCAACACGTGGAAAAACAGAATTGAGGCCACGCCGTAGCCATAGATTCGGGCAAAGGTGGTTCGCTGTTTTTCGGCCAAATATATGATTCGTAGTATCAATGCAAGGAACAATCCCAGCACCACCGTTGAGCCTAAAAAGCCCCACTCCTCGCCTACTGTGCAAAAGATAAAGTCGGTGCTTTGCTCGGGAACGAAATTGAATTTGGTTTGTGTACCTTGCAAATACCCCTTTCCGGCAAATCCTCCGGAGCCAATTGCAATTTTGGATTGGTTCACGTTGTAGCCCACGCCGCGTAAATCCACCTCTTTTCCAAGCAACACGTTGATACGGTCTTTTTGGTGTGGCTCTAATTTCTGAAACGCATAATCGGCGCCATAGCCAAATCCTGCGGAAGCGGCAAACAGCAGCACGGCCGATGCTATATTGCGAAATGTGCGTTTATTCAAATAAATCAAAACACCTGCACCAATACCTAAAATAATCAGCAACGCCCAAAACTGCAAAGCTAAAGCCAACACAAAAATCACGATTGCGATAAACGCCGCCCACAAGTACCAGCCCGGCAACCCTTCTCGATACAACACTAAGACAAATGCTGCAAACACAATAGCCGACCCCATATCCGGCTGCAAGATGATGAACGCCGACGGCAGAAAGATGAGCACTAACGACATAAATTTAACCGACGCCAATTTCAAATTCACATTTCCCGAATTCAAATATTTGGCCAAGGCCAGGCAGGTTGCAAATTTGGCTATCTCTGAGGGTTGTAATGACATTCCGGCGAACTGAAACCACGAACGTGCACCCGAAATCTTTGCTCCAACAACCAATACAGCTATCAATAAAATAATCGACAACCCATAAAACAGATACGCCGTATTCATAAAGAATCGCATATCCACCAGCAAAACCACTGTCGCCATAATTATTCCGGCAATGATAAAAATCAGTTGTTTGCCATAGCGTTGGTTAATATCAAAAATGCTGCTGTAGTTTTCATCATAAACCGCTGCATAAATATTAAACCAACCTGCAAATACCAAAATCAAGTAGAGCAGGATAAGCCAGCTATCAACGTTTTTAATCAAACTTCGGTCTTCTCTTATCATGGCTTTTCAGGAATAATATAATCAAACTTTGCGTCGAGCATTTGTTGCATGAGGTCTTTGCGTTTCACGTCTCTGGTGAGATATTTTTCTATCAGCAAACTTGCAATAGGCGCCGCCCATGTGCCACCAAATCCGCTGTTTTCGACAAATACGGAAATGGCAATCTTCGGATTATCCATCGGCGCAAAAGCGATGAACACAGCATGGTCTTTGCCGTGCGGATTTTGGGCCGTACCCGTTTTTCCGCAGATGGCAATACTATCCATTCGTGCCCGGCGTGCCGTTCCGCCCGGCTCATGCACCACATCATACATGCCTAAAACAAATTGTTCAAAGTATTTCGGGTCAACATTGGTATGATGTTTTTGCAAATAATCCGGGTTAGGCACCAAAGTATCGCCAAGCGTTCGGCAAAGATGCGGTGTTACATAATAGCCCCGATTGGCCATGATAGCCGCCAAATTCGCCATTTGCAGAGGGACCAACAGCACTTCGCCTTGCCCGATACTGACCGAACGAAAATTACTATAGGCCCATTGGTTTTCGCCATAAATCCGGTCAAACAGGGATACGGTTGGAATCAATCCCTTTCGGCAACTCGGCAGGTCAATATCCATGCGTGTTCCAAAACCAAAGCTATACATATCTTTATTCCACATGTCCAAACCAATCCGGCTATCGATAAAGCGGTTTTTATCTTTATCCTGCATAATCATCCGCCGAAAAACAGCGAGAAAATACGGATTGCACGACATCTTTACCGCTTCACGCACATTGCGGGCATCGGGATGTCCATGGCAACCAATCAGCGATTTGTCGCACTGGAAGCCTGAATTTTCATTGATTACACCATGCTGCAATGCAATCAAGCCTTGCGGCAATTTAAAAATCGAGCCGGGCGGATATTCCGCCATCAATGCACGGTCGAACAATGGTTTTTGCGGATCAAGCAACAACTTGTTGTAATTTGCACTGCGTGCCCGTCCAACCAAAAGATTGGGGTCGTAAGTGGGGGCCGTTACAAACGCTAAAATCTCGCCCGTTGCAGGCTCTATGGCCACAACCGAGCCTCGCTTGTTTTGCATCAGCAGCTCGGCCAATTCTTGAACATCCAAATCCAACGTACTTTGCATGGTCATACCGGCTTCCGAAACAGTGTCGTACAAGCCATTGCGATAGCTTCCTTTTTCCCGGTTATGAACATCGACCATCAACACTTTACTACCTTTCCGACCACGCAAATAAGGCTCGTAAAATTTCTCCAATCCGCTCATGCCAATATAATCGCCGGATTTATAATACGGATTTTCGGCAATCATTTTCTCATCCACTTCCCCGATATATCCCAAAACGTGTGCGGCCACAGGTTTCGGATATTTGCGCAACGTTCTGGGCTGAACATAGAACCCCCGAAACTTAAACATCCGCTCTTGCAATTGGCCGTATGTTTCTTTGGATATTTGCTTTTCAAACACCGAAGCCGCATATTTGGAATAGGTTTTGGCTTTGTCAAACTTCTTGCGAAAATCATCTATCGAAATCTCAATTAACGCACAAAATTCGGCGGTATCCAAGTTTTTGACCTGTCCGGGAACCACCATCAAATCATACACCGCTTCGTTGTAAACCATGAGTTGACCATTGCGGTCATAAATCAATCCCCGTGCCGGATATTGCACCACATTGCGCAAGGCATTGTTATCTGCCGACGCACGGTAACTCGTATCTAATATCTGCAAATAAAACAGCCGTATTAGAAAAATCGCAAACACGACGACAATAATCGCTGTAATTCCAGAACTGCGTTGTATTTGCGGACTTCTCATTTAATCTGAATAGTATCGGTTCTAATAATGTTACTTTGATTCAAATCACGATCGTACATATAGATTTCAAAGTAAACGGAGTCAAGTTTGGAATCGGCTTGCAAAAAGTCGAAATTAGGCGTATAAATGCCAATATTGAGAGTCGCTCTTACCGATGACTTCGGGTCTGTTCCCAAAGGCGGAATGCAATACGGATAGTAAACATTTTCCATTATGTTATTGACCCTGCGTTTCAATGTATCATAAGTTCCATCCTCTTGTTTGTCGAACACATTTACATAAAGATTGTCGGCATATTCTCCTACGAAAGGTGGAGTTTCTTTTTCCCATGTTTCCATACCAATATTGCCATTGCCTTTTTCCACATGAATTTGCAGACTTAATCCTGTGATCACGCTGTCGTTACCCACAGGTTGATAACCGACATATTTCAAAACCGTTTCCGGCGGCAACTCTTCATTGGGGTCGCACGAAAAAAATCCCACACTAACGAGTGCGATTATGAAAAAAAATTGTATCTTTGTATTGGCTTTCATCCAAAATTATCCTAAAGTCTACAAAGTTACAAAAAAAATATCAATTACGTGAGTTTTTCTGAAAAAATATTTTCCATTTCGTCCGAAGCCGAATTTAACGCCATTGCTTTGGACATTTTCGATTTTCAAATGCAGCACAATCCGTTGTATGCGCAATTTGTGAATGGGGTACGAGGTACGGGGTACGAGGTACCGGGTGAACGACATGGCGAAGCTACCCCGCACCTCGCACCTCGCATCTCGCACCCCAAGCATTATACGCAAATTCCTTGTTTACCTATCGAATTCTTCAAATCAAAGAAAATCCTGATTGATAGTGCAGACACTGACCTATACTTCGCCAGCAGCGGAACAACGGGAGTCAATACATCTAAACATTTTATTGCGGATTTCAACCTTTACGAGAAAAGTTTCACAAAAGGGTTTGAATATTTTTTCGGAAATCCCGAAGATTATGTTATTCTCGCACTTTTGCCCAATTATTTAGAGCAACAACATTCGTCGCTAATTTACATGATGAATGAACTCATTAAACAAACTAAATCGCCGTATAGCGGTTTCTACCTAAATAACCTTAGTGAATTAAATGCTACCATTCAACGCATAAATAAAGAGGTCAAAGGTCAAAGGTCAAAGGTAAATGGTGAAAATAGCTCACCTTTAGCCCTTAACCTTTCACCCTTTTACCCTTTCACCATTATCCTATTCGGCGTGTCTTATGCGCTTTTGGATTTCGCCGAACAATTTCCTCAAACGCTCGAAAATACGCTGATTTTTGAAACCGGCGGCATGAAAGGACGGCGTGAGGAATTGAGTAAAACGGAACTTCATCGGCGACTTTGCGAAGCGTTTGGCGTTAACCAAATTTATTCCGAATACGGCATGACCGAACTTCTTTCGCAAGCCTATTCCAAAGGCAACAACGTCTTTTCTTGCCCGCCTTGGATGCGGGTGTTTACACGTCCTCTGAACAATCCGCTGGGTATCGAAAATCATGCCATAGCAGGCGGCGTCAACGTGATGGATTTAGCCAATTACAATTCGTGCCCGTTTATTGCCACACAAGATTTGGGACAAACCTTTGACGATGGAACGTTTGAAGTTCTCGGACGAATTACCGGCAGCGATGTGCGGGGATGCTCGATGTTGATTGCGAATTAACGTTGATATTCTAATTTATAATGTATTCTCGTGAGCCACAGCCATACCAAATTCCTAATCCGCCTTTAATATTTGAGCCAAGGTTTTGCATATTGGGATATATCGGATTCATGCCTAAAATCTGATTGAAACAACTTTGCCAAAAAGCATATTCTGTTTCTCCTATCTGCGAAAGTTTGAGCCTGTATTTTTCTTTTTTAGAAAAATAAACGGAGTACTCGCCCTGTACGCTCAAAGGCGTACATATCGGTATTTCCGTATCCTGTTGCAACACCTCATCGTTCACTGTTCCAAGAAAACAAGGGCGAAACGTGTTAGATGCCAACTCTTCTTTTTTCAGATGAAACATGTAGTAATTCTTTTCGTCGCCATTATCATTTATTTTTGCCATAAGGGAAAAAAGCGTATCCGAATCGGCAATATCCACAATCTGCAAATCGGCTAATTCGGGAACAGAAGGAATCGTTGTAACCGCAGTAAGTTTCCTGCCCGAATATTCAACCGTCAGCGTATAGGTTTTTCCAACTTCGCCTTTTAAATGCAATGTGCGGTATTCATATTTCAGAAAATAATCGTTGTTTCTCATGCCGGTCAGCACTTCCTTTTCTTCCCCATTGCTTACCGTAACTTTGGCCCCTCGAATAGGTATGGACGTCATATCTGCACTATCTATTTTCACTCCAACAGGCACGAGCTGACTTAGAATAACACTTGCATATCCATCGTTTTCTATAACCCCTTCAACAACTATCTCCGGAGAAAAACTATTCCGTTCAACCTCCGGCTTGCAGGCTTGAAATACAAGAAAAACACAAAGCAATAAAAACGATATGATATGATGTGATTTCATTTTAGAAACTTAATTTTAGGCCTATACTCGGCAGTAGGGTAAACAAAGCATGATAATATCCCGACGCACGAAACTCTGTTGTTTTGTTATTATACATGAGTTGCGAAGCATACATAAGCGGATTTAACCGCCCATACACATTATAGATAGAAAAATTCAATCGACTTTCTTTGAAATATTTAATATTCAATTTTCGCGTGGCCGAAATGTCCAAGCGATGATAGGTTGGCAGCCTATTTGAATTGTACTCCGCATAATCATTCATCGGCATTTCGCCGATGAGATAAACGCCTTTGGAAAAGGTTGTCGGTGCTCCTGACGCTAAAACGAAAGAGGCCGAAAAATCCCATTTAGCCCTCGTATCATACGCCAACACAAGATTCAAATCGTGCCGACGGTCGCTAATAGCGGGTGTTCGTTTCTCAAACTCATCAAATTTTCGCCAAGCCCAGCTCAACGTATAGGCTATCCAACCAGTCAGTTTGTCATATTTTTTCTGAAACAAAAATTCTGCTCCATAGTTATCTCCGTAGCCTATCCGGTAGCGCGATCGTTGATCAACTTCCTGCTGTATCAATTCAATGATATGCCCGGTGGATTCAAACTGATTGTATAGTTTTCGATAAAATACATTGGTTAGAAATTTGTATTCGTAATCAAACAACTGTTTTTCCATGCCCAAACTGACAGATTGAGATTTTTGGAAAGGAACTTCATCGGAAGCCATAATCCAAAAATTAGTAGGAAAACCAATCGTTGAATTCATAACTTGATTCAGATATTGAACCTGCTGCTGCGTCGAAAACGAAAGTTGCAACGTTTGAGAAATAGTGTAACTAAAATTGAAACGAGGTTCAAATACCGCAAAAATCCCCATATCCAACAATGAATCCTTGTAAAAATACGTACTTCCTCGCAAACCCAACGTTGCTTTCAATTTCGTTGAAAAAGGATAGGTCAATTCGCCAAACAAAGCCGCTTCGGAGGAATTTACAGATGATACAGACCC
>JAITVC010000070.1 GCA_031286005.1 Bacteroidales bacterium | reverse complement strand
CACCGTTTCCTCTGCGTTCGCCACCACCGCCACGACGTTCGCCACGATGTTCGCCACCGCCTCTACGTTCGCCACCGGCAGCAGGTTTGTCGGTATTCATTCCGCTGAATGCCGGAACGATGTCGCGCTGTCCGTAAACGATACCTTTACATATCCATACTTTGATACCCAAACGACCGTAGGTAGTGTGAGCTTCTGCCAAAGCATAGTCAATGTCGGCACGCAATGTGTGCAATGGGGTACGACCTTCTTTGAAATGTTCCGTACGTGCCATTTCAGCACCACCCAAACGACCAGAAATTTGTACTTTGATACCTTCTGCACCCATACGCATCGCCGATGAAATAGCTGTTTTGATCGCTTTACGATACGAAACACGTCCTTCCAACTGACGAGCCACTGATGCAGCCGTAAGCAAAGCATCCAATTCCGGACGTTTCACTTCAGAGATATTGATTTGAATCTCTTTTTGCGTGATTTTCTTCAACTCTTCTTTCAGTTTATCTACCTCTGAACCGGCTTTACCAATAATCATACCCGGACGAGCCGCGTGGATTGTAACGGTTACGAGTTTCAACGTGCGTTCGATATTGATTTTCGCAATACCGGCTTTCGTCAAACGCGCATTGATATATTTACGGATTTGATCGTCTTCGACCAATTTAGAGCCGAAGCGTTTTCCGCCAAACCAATTGGAGTCCCATCCGCGGATGATTCCTAATCTGTTACCTATCGGGTTTGTTTTGTGTCCCATGAATTATTGATAAATTAATTTTCTGATTCCGTTGATTCTACTTCTGTTGCTTGCAATTGTTCGGCACGACTTCCCAAGATAAGGGTAATGTGGTTTGAACGTTTGCGAATGCGGTAACCGCGACCTTGCGGAGCCGGACGAAGGCGTTTAAGCATACGGCCGCCATCAACAAAGAGTTCTTTAATGTAAAGTTGTGCATCTTCCATACGAACTCCTTCGTTTTTGGTTTGCCAATTTGCAATAGCCGAGCGCACTAATTTGTGCATTTTCGGTGCTGCTTCGCGATGGCTGAATTGCAGGATATTCAAGGCTTTTTCTACATCCAAGCCACGAATTAGATCTGCTGTTAAGCGCGTTTTTCGGGGTGAAGTCGGGTTGTCCACCAATTTGGCAACATACGTTGTCTTTTTGGCTTCTTTGCGAGCTTCGGCGCTATTGTGTTTTCTTGATCCCATAGTGATTTATTGTTTTTTGGGCGAGTGCAAGACTCGCCCTTACACATTATTTATTTTTTACCTTTATCTTTATTACCGGCGTGTCCGCGGAAGATGCGTGTTGGTGCAAATTCGCCTAATTTATGACCGACCATATTTTCAGTTACGAAAACCGGAATGAACTTGTTTCCGTTGTGAACAGCGATGGTTTGACCAACGAAATCCGGAGAAATCATCGAAGCGCGCGACCATGTTTTGATGGTTACTTTTTTCTTGCTTTCCTGTGCTGCGAGAACTTTTTTCTCGAGGCTGTGGTGGATATACGGACCTTTTTTTAATGAACGACTCATAGCGGATTATTTTTTACGTCTTTCGATGATGAATTGATTAGATTGATTCTTTTGGCGACGAGTTTTGTAGCCTTTTGCCGGCATACCCGTGCGTGAACGTGGGTGTCCACCGGTTGCACGACCTTCACCTCCACCCATCGGGTGATCAACAGGGTTCATCACAACGCCACGAACGCGCGGACGACGACCCAACCAACGTGAACGACCGGCTTTTCCGGAAACTTCCAAACTATGGTCGGTGTTCGATGTAACGCCGATTACTGCTTTGCAAGCTTGAAGCACTTTACGTGTTTCGCCGGAAGGCAATTTTACGATTGCATACTTATCTTCACGGCTCATCAATTGAGCGTTAGTTCCTGCACTACGTGCCATTTTAGCACCTTGACCGGGACGCAACTCAATATTATGAATGATCGTACCAAGTGGCACTTCGCTCATAAATAAAGCGTTTCCTACATCAGGTGTAGCACCTTTTCCGCTCATCACTGTTTGTCCAACTTGCAAACCGTTGGGTGCAATGATATAACGTTTTTCACCATCGGCATAAACGACCAACGCAATACGTGCAGTACGGTTCGGATCATATTCGATAGTTTTCACTGTTCCGGGAATACCGTCTTTATCACGTTTGAAGTCAATAATACGGTATTGTTTTTTATGACCACCGCCGATGTAGCGCATAGTCATTTTACCGGTATTATTTCTACCTCCCGATTTTCTGGCGGGTGCCAATAAGCTTTTCTCCGGCGTTGATGTTGTTATCTCATCGAACGTGCTTGCCAACTTTCTGCGTTGACCCGGGGTTGTTGGTCTGAATTTCTTTAAAGCCATCTCTATTAAATGTTGCTATAAAAATCAATGTTTTCACCTTCTGCTAAGGTAATGATTGCTTTTTTGAAAGCATTTGTGCGACCTTTGATAAATCCTGCTTTGGTATAGCGAGATTTTACTTTGCCGGCGTAACTGATGGTGTTTACATCAACTACTTTAACATTGTAAAAGTCTTCAATTGCTTTCTTAATTTCTACTTTGTTCGCCTTTTTATCTACGATGAATCCGACACGATTCAGCTTCTCTGTGAGATGCGTCATCTTTTCGGTTACCATCGGTTTTAAGATTATATTCATTTTGGACTATTTTTTAAGTCTTTGTAACTAATTAATTTTCAGCGTAAAAATCATTCAAGGCGTCTATTGCTTCCTCCATAAACAGCAGATTATTGGCGTTCATAATATCATAAGTATTTAGATCACTTACGTTTACAACTTTAATCTGTGGTAAATTTCGGGACGACAAAGATACGAAAATATTTTGACTTTTCACAATTAAAAGTGATTTTTTTTCAAAAATATTTAATTTTGTCATAATTTCCGCCATTTTTTTTGTTTTCGGAGCTTCAAAAGTGAAGTTTTCAACAACCAAAATACCTTCTTTTTGCGCTTTATAGGTCAAGGCCGATTTACGCGCCAAACGTTTCAGTTTTTTATTCAATTTGAAACGGTAATCACGCGGTCTTGGTCCAAATACACGAGCACCACCACGCAACAACGGCGAATTGATATCACCGATACGCGCACCGCCACCACCTTTTTGTTTGCGGAGTTTGCGTGTAGAACCCGACATTTCCGAACGATCTTTGGCTTTATGCGTACCTTGACGTTGGTTAGCCAAATATTGCTTCACATCCAAATAAATGGCGTGGTCGTTAGGCTCAATACCAACAATTGCATCGTTGAGGGTAACTTTCTTGGAAGTTTCCTTGCCCTCAATATTTACTACTTTTAACTCCATCTTTCTAATTTTAAATATGAACCTTTAGGGCCGGGTACAGAACCTTTCACGAGGATAAGATTTTTTTCCGGTACGATTTTTACGACTTCGAGATTGATCATTTTGCGGTGTTGGTTACCGGTTTGACCGGCCATACGCAAGCCTTTGAACACTCGTGATGGGTAAGACGATGCACCCACAGAACCCGGCGCACGTTTTCTGTCGTGCTGACCGTGCGTAGTTTGTCCAACGCCACCGAATCCATGACGTTTTACTACGCCTTGGAAACCTTTTCCTTTTGTAACGCCTGCAACATCAATATATTCACCTTCTTGAAATACATCTACACCAAGTGTTTCGCCATGTGCTTTACGATTGCCTTCTTCAAAGCGAGTGAACTCCATCGAAATCTTTTTCGGTGTGGTATCTGCTTTGGCAAAATGGCCTTTCATCGCTTTGGGCGTATGTTTTTCTTTTTGTTCGTCGAACGACAACTGAATAGCTTCGTAGCCATCCGTATCTTTCGTTTTCACTTGTGTTACGACACAAGGACCAGCCTGAATCACAGTGCACGGCACATTCTTGCCGGAGGCATCCCAGATACTAGTCATTCCGATTTTTTTTCCAATTAATCCGGACATTTTATTTTTTGTTTAGTTGTTGATTTGTTTAGTTGTTGATTTGATTAAAGGTTAATCGCTCGCTTTGCTCGCTGGTTAAAGGTTAAGGGTTAATTTTAGCCTTTGACCGTTTACCTTTGACCTTTTATCAGACTTTGATTTCTACTTCTACGCCGCTGGGGAGTTCGAGTTTCATTAAGGCATCGATAGTTTTTGAGCTACTGCTGTAGATATCGATCAAGCGTTTGTAAGCAGACATTTCGAACTGTTCGCGCGCTTTTTTGTTAACGAATGTAGAACGGTTTACTGTAAAGATTTTTTTGTCGGTGGGCAATGGAATTGGTCCACTGATTACAGCTCCCGTAGATTTTACGGTTTTCACGATTTTTTCGGCAGATTTATCCACCAAGTTGAAATCGTAGGATTTGAGTTTGATTCTGATTCTTTGGCTCATATCTTTTATTTATTTGCGTCTTTAATTACTTCTTCGGCTACGTTTTTCGGGGCTTCAGCATGGTAAGCGTATTCCATAGTGGAACTTGCACGACCGGATGTGATGGTACGCAACGACGTTACATAACCAAACATTTCGGCCAACGGCACTTTCGCTTTCACGGATTGTCCGCCGAATTTAGCATCTACACCTTCGAGTACACCACGACGACGGTTCAAGTCGCCTGTTACATCACCCACGTTAGCATCCGGTGTTTCAACTTCAACACTCATGATCGGCTCAAGCAAGATGGCTTT
>JAITVC010000069.1 GCA_031286005.1 Bacteroidales bacterium | reverse complement strand
TTCTAATCAACAATCAAGGCCAAAAGTTGGGCGAAGGCGTGATAGAAAAGATTCTTGAAAAGCCGAATAAAACAAACATCGCAAGGGTTAAATCACTTTCTTTGCATGGCGAAAAACTAACGGATGTTCGTGGATTTATCGTCAAAGAAAACTATCCGGAACGGTTGCGGTTCTCGCCTTGTGAGAATATTGTCAATTCCAAAACCTTTATTTGCCATTGCGATGATGTGGAATTAGACCCGATTTTGACCATGATTGGCAATCGCAAATTTATATCCGTTGACGAGATTAAGCACAACACCCGTGTGGGGATGGGGCCTTGTCGCGGCAAGCGCTGTATTCCTCGATTGAGGCAGGCTTTGAAAAGTTACGGCATTGATTTGATTGGCGATTCTACGCCACGTGGCCCGATGTCGAATCAAGTTTCGATGGGCGATTTATATCCGAAAAACAAAGTGGAAAGTTTGCAATTACCGGTTAATCCGAAGGTGGTAAAAACGGCGGTATTCATTGCCGGTGGTGGTATTGCCGGAAGTGCGCTGTTTCGCTATTTTGCGGAAGCGGGACAAAAACCGGTCTTGGCCAATGCCGAAAGAGGCTCGTCGTGGCGCAATATTGCAGGGGGACGTCCGGCTTTCGGATTACCCGAATTGGCCGATATTGCTGCACACAACCTCGAAATCTTCAAGGAACTTCAAACCAAACGCAATATCGACTTTGAGCCCATCAATTATGTTGGGTTTGCCCACGATGAGGATTCGTTCAAAGCCCTTGATGCCTCGCGTGCTTACTCGGATGCTGAAATGATTGCGCCGAAAGATTTTCAATCCAAAATATCGGCGTATTTCAATCCGAATTTGAAGACCTATCAAGCGGCGTTGGTTACCAAAAATTGCTGGCAAGCCACGCCCGGCAAAGTTATCGACACCTTGCGAAAAATCGGCGTGCAAAACTCCGGTATTCTCTTGGAGAATTGCGAAGTCATCGATGTGCAAAAAATAGGCAACGAGTATCGAGTTTTAGTTCGCAAAAACGATGCGGAATACGAGGAATATCACACCGAGATTTTCATTAACGCATTGGGTGGAAATGCCGATAAATTCGCACAGAAATTGGGTTATCAAACGGGTTTGTATCCGGTAAAACATCAGGCTTTCATTACTCGGCGATTGCCGTTGATTGGGCCAAATGGTCGAGCGTTGGACATGCTCATCGACCGCCGGAAATACAAAAACTTCTCTGCCGTATATGGCCAGCAACTCACAGAAACCGGACAAATCATAGGCTGTGCCTCGCCGTTGATAGATGCCAAAGAAACGGACAAAAACTTAAAGATTACCGATCAGGAGTTTTTGGAAATCGTATCGGAAGTGTTTTGCGATTGGATTCCGGAGTTGTCGAGTGTAGGGTTTCAAGCAGTGTGGTCGGGCTATTATGTTGAGCCGCGCTATATCGTTGACCCCGAATTGGGCTTGTTTGTCGGCCTGCGTGGACACGGGTTTATGCTCTCACAATATCTCGCCAAACTATATGTAGATAAACTTTCCGGTAAACTGGTGCCCGACTATTTTGAGGCCTTGAAACTATCCGGAAAAGGTCTTTCGGAAACGGCGTTTAAATAATGAATTATTAAGATTACTACCATGAAAAGGGAGCACATTCTTGCAGGACTTCTCGTTGCCTTTATAGCTGTCTTCGCTTATAAAACGGCCAAAGAAGCAGAACAAAAACCCATCAATCCGGATAAACTTAAATCCGAAATCTTGCAACGTATAAAGGCGCCAAAGGTTCCCGAATTTACGGCTAACATCACCGACTTCGGCGGCATGGGCGATAGCTTGTTCGACAACAAAGCGGTGTTCCAGAAACTCTTCGCAATGGCCGAAGAGAAAGGTGGCATCCATATCGTCGTTCCCGAAGGAAATTACTTTGTTAAAGGCCCCTTGCATTTGGAAAGCAATGTGTGTTTGGACTTGCAAAAGGGCGCAACACTATGGTTTAGTTCCGACCCTAAAGATTATTTGCCTGTGGTGAAAACTTCTTGGGAAGGCACGTTTTTGTATAACTATAGTCCGTTGATTTATGCCTATCAAAAAGAGAATATCTCCATCATAGGGCAAGGCACCATCAATGGTAATGCCGCCGAAACCTTTGCCACGTGGCGCACATTGCAAAACGAATCTCAAGCTTTGAGCCGAGACATGAATCACACCAATGTGCCCGTTGAGGAGAGAGTGTTTGGCGAAGGCCATTATCTCCGCCCGCAATTTGTGCAGTTCTTTGAATGCAAGAATCTGTTGATGGAAGGCATCACAGTTACCAATTCGCCGTTTTGGTGCGTGCATGTGTTGAAATCAACCAATGCAACCTTTCGCAGCATGAAGTTCACGGCTCGCAACATCAACAATGATGGCATCGACCCCGAATATTCCAGCGATATTCTGATAGAAGATATAGATTTCGACAATGGCGACGATAATGTGGCCATCAAAGCCGGAAGAGATCATGAAGGACGGGCACAAAACACCCCTTCCGAGAATATCATCATTCGCAATTGCCGCCTAAAAGGCCTTCACGGTGTGGTGATAGGCAGTGAAATGTCGGGCGGCGTGCAAAATGTGTTTGTCGAAAATTGTGTGGCAAGCGGCTATCTCAAGCGAGGCATTTATCTCAAATCCAATCCCGATAGAGGTGGCTACATGCGCAATATCTATGTAGATAGTTTGGCCCTTGATGAGGTTGAAGATTGTTTCTATATCACCTCGTTTTATCACGGACAAGGCGAAGGGCACGTTACAGATATTCACAACGTGCACATCAGCAATATCACTTGCAAGCGAGCCACTGCTGCAGGCATCGTGATTCAAGGCTTTTCGGAGAAACCCATTCACGACATCTATTTCCAAAATGTGATGATAGATACCGCCAAAATTGCTTTAAGTTTGACCAATACTACCAATATTGTGATGAACAATGTGTGCATTGGTGGCGTAGTGAGCGAAGCACCCACTTCGGCGCAACCGTAGGGGGTTTATAAGGTTTGTAAAGTTTGAAAGTTTATAAAGTTATTAGGGCAACGAGGTCTTTATTCTACTGTTACCTTGAAGCGACACGTTGGCGCTCCGCTTAAAACGGTTTCAATCATATCCACGCTTATTGATTTATCAGGCAGCAAATTTCCGAGAATATACAATATGCTCTGCCGCGAACATTCGCAATGCGACAGGTCTTTTTCTTTTCCACTCAACACTTCGGGGCAAACACATTCGGGATAACCAATCTCATAGACATGCCTGGCTTCAATAATTTTTGCAATAAGAAACTCCGTATTCCCATATCGTTTATACTGTTCATCTAAACAGCAACCACATTCTTCAAACTGTTTTCTTTGTATGGGTAATACAGTATCTTTAACACAGTTTATGGCTTTGGTTTTATAGTCCATATTTATTAGTATTGTTATGCTTCATGACCGGCGACAGCAAATAGCAGAAAGTGTGAAATTAACCTAAAAATACCACTAATTACCAAAACCTATATTAAAATTAGTGATCACTAACCTCTATCCACTGTTCGCCAATCATTAACCGCTGCAAAGATACGAAAAAGTTGTGAACGCTGCAAGACCTCAACGAATTTAAATATGAGCTGTGAATTAGGAGTTAAAGGTAAAAGGTTAAGGGTAAATAGAGTACAGAATGTTTGGTGAAGGTTGCTAAGGTTGCAGCAAGGCTGTCCGACGTCTCGGTGAAGGTTGCTAAAGTCGTAGCAAGGCTGCCCGACATCTCGGTGAAGGTTGCTACTATTGTAGCAAGATTCCCGAAAGGTTGGATATGCCTAAAAATCAAACCCAAAGGCAATATGCCAAACCCGTTTCTGGAAATAGCCGTTCTCGATACCGTTTCCACGGTCGACACGGATGAAATAACCGGCCAACTGTGTGCGCAAACCAAAGCCCACACCGGCCACAAATGGAAATAAATCTTTCTCTATCGTGATTTGAACATCGCCCATATCTATTTCTCTCTTGTAGATGGCGTTGTTTTTATTAAACGGATTGGCGCCCACCCATGCCGAGCCTGCATCCACAAAACCGATGAGTTGCAGGTTTTGCAGCCATTGTGCGCTTAGTGGTTTGGCAAACAAACAGGCGATAACCGGAAACCGCAATTCGCTGCTCAGCACCACAAACGAGTTGCCGTTGCGAATGTTTTGCGTGAAACCACGCATACTGGTGGCCAATGTTTGGTAGGCATAGTTTTGCGTTTGGTCAATCACAATATCCCGATTGAATTTGGGTATGAGCCAATCGTCCACGCCGCCCATGTAATAAATCAGTTTCGATTGGCCAAACGAGGTGCTTCCCGCCACACGGTTAGCCCAAATAAACGTTCGCCAAATACGCATGTAGTGGCGATAATCGGCGCCTACCACAAACATGCTGGTTTCTTTTTCGGTTAAACTTTGGTAATATTCAAAGAACGCTTTGCCCCGTGCGCCCAAAGGCAGGTTCGAGCCTAAACTCCGTGAGTGGTCATACACCAACTCACCACGCAAACCGCCCCAGAGTTGCCAATTGTCGGGCTGGAGGAGGCCCAAATTACCTGTCGACTTTACAACTTGTTTATCCGCACGGCCTATCACCGTGCCTTTCAGTAGCAGGACTTCCGTCAACGGGTGTTTCAATATGAAATAACCGTTGTGAGAGGTTTGTTTGATGATGACGTAGGTGTTTTGAATTATCGACTGCTCGCTTATCGACTGCCGGTGAAACACGTATTGGCGGCCGGTGCGAGGCTCCAAATTCTCATAGCTCAACATATATTCGTTGTTGCTGAGGTCAAACGACATGCGATAGCCGGCCACCAAGCGATGATTTTCCATCAAATCCGATGCCCCAATCTTTAAGAATCCGGTTGCGCCGGGATTTAAATAAATCGGACTGCCTCCACCTGTAAACGCTTGATATGAACTGTTGAGAAAACTAAAACTGAGTTGAGTTGTGGCTTCGTTGATGGAATATTCCACATTGTAGAAACGTTGTTTCGGATTGATGGTTGGTTTCATCGTATCAATACCGCTTTTATTGAGGCCTAACAGCCGTATCAAACGCTCGCGCAAATGTTGGCGCACGGAATCATTCGGCACGGCAATCGAATCGTTCAACGCCATAATCGAATCTGTTTGCACCAAGTTCGTCGAGTCCACTTGTGAAGGTACACTTTCGTCTGTCTTCGCAGGACGTTGCTGCTCGGCAAGCCGCAAGATTTCGTCCGTCATTTCGTCCACCATATTGTTCACGGTGGCTTGATGCAACCGCAATCGCCCGTTTCGTTGCTGTGTTTCCACGATTTCCAACGAATCTTGAAGGCGTTGTGCTTCGCGGTTCTTAATGCGGAGCAAGTCTTGGGATAACCGAAACTTGGTTTTGGCGGGCACAATGGTTTCAAGGCTTTCCGCAGGCTCGGCATCACGGCGAATTAGGCGGTCTTTGTTGTTATGCCGGATAAGTTCGGCCAATTCCTGCGTAATCGGGTTCACGTCGTGTCCTTGAATGTGGCGATCCATGTTGGTTACCGTGCGGTAATCGGTTACATATCGATAGTGAATAGCCGTATCCACACTCGCCACCACACTGTCCATAATTCCCAATGCCCGATTATTCACACCCGATTCATCCGTAAGGAAAGCAAACATCCCGTTGTCGTATTCGATAGGATGCGAGAAATTAGTAGTCGAATCGTTTGTAACCCGCATTAGAGTTGTGCTTTTAGTATTCATGTCGTGAATAAACACATTGTGGTTTGGGTTCAGCACCGGCGCTTGCGAAAACCGCTGATTGCGCCTCAGCGTATCGTTCGGCCGATTGGAACTAAACGCAATCTGCGTGCCGTTCTTCAAGAACCGTGGATTGGCATCATCGTATATATCCTTCGTGATTGGCGTCAAAACATTCGTCCCCGTGTTGTAATGAAAAATATCCGAATAGCCGTTTTGCACGGCGGCAATCACCATCGCACGACCGTTTGGCGCATAATCAATCGACAGGATTTTGTCGAGCAATTCCATGTTGAGCCAATCGGCTTCCCCTGTGTTCACATTATAGAGATACAAACTTGTGAGGCCTTTATGTTCGGCTGCAATGGCCAATATCTCACCTCTTGGATGCCAGGCCAAAGCGGGGTAAGTATAGTCCGGCCGGTCGTTGATGGCATAGCCGATGCTCATTACCACCTTGTGTTTGCGAGTCTTCAAATCACGCAGATGCACACGGGCACGCCCCACTTCATTGGAAATATAAGCCACTTTATCGCCTTCGGGATTAAGGCGGAATTGCGAGTGCTTGCGTTCTTTTTGTTTCACCCGCCGAAGCGCTTGTTTCACATCCGGCTCATCGGCAGTGCCTTCAAATTTCGTATTTTCAAGATAGTATTTCTGCCAATTCCTCATCAGTTCCTTGTAGGATATATTAAGCGAATACTTCAATCCGGCATCCACTTTCCGCTGTGTGGCCGTAACACGCAAAATGCGGGAAAGGGTACTTTCGCCGTAGGTTTCGGCAATGTAACGAAACACCGAATGTCCCGCCATCTTTGCATCTTCGCCTTCTAAAGCAGCGATGTAGCGATACTTCCGCGAAAGCATGGCATCGCGCAAAATATCGTCGTATTCGGTATTCCACGGCGATGCAAAATACGACACCAAGCCATATTCAAACCATTGCGGAAGGGTAATCACGGTGTTGTTCTTCACTTGCGCGGCTAAACTTGTACCGAACAGCACTTGCTTGACTAAAACTTCGGCTATGCCTTCTCGAATTTGACGTTCAAAATCCACATAATTGCCACTGAAAAACAAAAACATCTTACTGCCGTTGAGTTTAGTGATACCACCCGAATTGTAATTCTCTTCTTCCACATAGCCGATATTGCTTTGCTTATAATCCGTAAGTCGGTTGAAGATGATAAATTGCAGTTGGTCGGACACGGTTTCGCCGATGGATTGTTCGATTTCCGACAAATGGTGCTGCACGTAAGAGGCCGTGTACAAAGCTAAATTCTTCCCATTGCGACTGAAATACACATCAAAACCATCAAACCGATAATACG
>JAITVC010000023.1 GCA_031286005.1 Bacteroidales bacterium | reverse complement strand
ATTAGCCTCTTTAAGGTCGGTTATAAGTTGACCAACAGGGTCGATTTTTTCGGTTTGTTCGCCGGTCTCTGTCGTTTGGCCGGACTCCGGCGTTTCGATTTCGTTTTGTTCTAATTCGTTGATTTCACTCATAATATTAAAGTTTCGCTCATTTTTTTGACAAAAGAGGTTACAAAAACCCTGCCAAAATAGAGGAGTGTGCCATTTTGACATAATGCTAAGTTTTTTTTGGTTTTCGCCTTAAACTTGACAGATACACACCGACCAAAATAATCAGCAAACTGTAAAGATGAATAGTCTCAATCAATTCGCCATCGAAAAGTCCCCAGAGTAAAGCGAAGAATGGTACGATATACGTTGATGATGATGCAAAAATAGGCCCTGCACGCTGAATGAGATTGTTGTAAATGAGCAACGTAATCACAGAGCCAAACAAAGCTAACGTGAATGTTGCGATTAGACTTTGCCAAAAATCCGGGGAAAGTACCGGCGTTCTCAAATCTGAAAAACCCAGAATAGGGATAGCCAACGGGCCAACAAAGAAAAAAACCAGCGATGTAATCTGAACGCCGTTTAAATCGGGCAATTTAAATTTTATAATGTTGGAATTTACACCGTACATCAAAGTGGCCAATACAATCAGCAGAACATACACATTGATGCTTCTGAGTGCCGTCAAATCGCCATTGCTTACCAACCAGAGCGCACCCAAGAATCCAACAAAAATACCAATATATTGCCAAACGGTGGGTCGATTTTTGAAAAAGCACACGCCTATTATTAGCACAAAAAATGGCGATAAACCATTCAATATTCCAGCTAACGAACTTGTTATCTCGGTTTCTGCAAAGGTAAACAAAAATGCAGGGATGAAATTACCCAGAAGTCCTGATACGATTATAAAACCTATGTTTTGTTTGGTAACAAAGCGTAAGTTTTTTATGGAAATCGGTAATAAAATCAGAAAACTAAATAGCATTCGCATAGCGCCGACTTGCATGTAATCAAAGGCATATAATCCTTTTTTCATGAGGATGAACGATGCTCCCCAAACGAATGCTAAAAATAAGATGGCCAGCCATTGCCAGCGTTTTTTATCTAAACTGAACATGGTACAAAAATTTTGCAAATTTACATAAAATTTATGAATTATACACAAACAAAATAAAAAAACATGACAATTTGTCAGTCGGCGAGGCTTGGATTCTCCGCTGACGGCGTTACTTTTTTGAGCAAAATGTATAGTAGAGCGAGACTGTAAGAAGACTGGAGGACGAACAGAGGAAAAAAGTACCGTTTTTATCAAAAAATAAGAAATCGGACATGTGGAGATACTGACATTTTGTCAGTTTTTTTCTATTTGCAATTTTTTCGTATCTTTGTAGACATGAAAAAACTCTCCCAACAAGACGTTTTCGACATCATCATGGCGCAGTTTCCGTTTGAACCAACGGGCGACCAAACTTTGATGACCGAACGATTGAGCGAATTTCTAATTCGCTTCCGGGAACCATCGTTTTTCGTGATGAAGGGCTATGCTGGAACGGGGAAAACCACGATGGTTGGGGCATTTGTGCGAGCCTTGCCCAATTTCAATCTAAAAGCCATTTTGCTGGCGCCAACAGGGCGTGCGGCAAAGGTTCTGGCAGGTTATTCGGGACAACAGGCGTTGACCATTCACAAGAAAATCTACAAAACCACGTCGGATGAGTTTGGCGGCTACAAAACCGTGTTGCAGAAGAACCCGCATCGCAACACGATTTTTATTGTGGACGAGGCATCCATGATTCCTGACATCAACCTTTCGCCGGAAACGAGCATCTTCGCTATTCGCAGCCTTTTGGAAGATTTGGTTAGTTATGCCAACAGTGGAGTAAACTGCAAATTGGTTTTGGTGGGCGATACGGCGCAACTTCCACCGGTGGGGCTTGATATGAGTCCGGCGTTGGACTTGGAATTTCTGCAAGCTACATTTGATTGCGACGTATTTTCGGAAGAGATGCGTGAAGTGGTGCGCCAATCGCAGGATTCGGGTGTTTTGTACAACGCTGCTTCATTGCGTGTAAAATTGGCTACCGATGATTGTTCGCTGCCGTTGTTCGATGTGAACGGTTATACGGACATCCAAAAAATTGGCGGCGCAGAATTGGAAGATGCCTTAAATAGTGCGTATTCCAAGTATTCACCGGAAGAGGTTGTGATTATCACACGCTCGAACAAACGTGCGAATATATTCAACCACGAAACCCGCAACCGCATTCTGTTTCGTGAGGAATCGCTGACGGGGGGCGACTTGATGATGGTGCTTAAAAACAACTACTTTTGGCTGCCCAAAACGTCGGATATTGGATTTATTGCCAATGGCGATATGCTCGAAATTCAGCGCATTCGAGGGTTTGAGGATATGTATGGATTTGAGTTTGCCAATGTAAGTTTGCGTTTGACCGACTATCCCGATGAGCCGAATTTGGACGTTAAACTCCTGCTAAATACGATAAACTCAGAATCCCCTGCCCTCTCTTATCAAGATTCTATGCGGCTTTGGAATGAGGTGAGCAAGGATTATCAACATATTCCGAACAAACGCAAACGGGTTGCTGAAATCAAGCAAAATCCGTATTTGAATGCTCTGCAAGTTAAGTTTGCTTATGCCCTGACGGCGCACAAAACGCAGGGCGGACAGTGGAAAGCGGTGTTTATTGATCAAGGCTATTTTACGGAAGATATGTTGAATGCTGAATTTCTGCGATGGCTATATACGACCATCACACGTGCCACAGAAACCGTTTATTTGGTGAATTTTGCGGATGGTTTTTTTGGTGAATAGGGGTTAGCAAAAGGGCAGATGTTTATGTCCAACACATTTAAATTCTAATCAAACCAATCAAAAACTATTCGTTCCAAGCGGCCTTTAACCTGGGCTAAAAATCAAAAAATTTGGTTATTCCAAAAAGAATGCGTATCTTTGCAAAAATGTTTAACCTGAGGCACTCTTGAATGAGAGTGTTTCTTATTTTTTTAGCTATGAGTAAACTAAAATACTACAGCAAAGAAGGCTTGCAACGCCTCAACGATGAGTTGCACCAATTGATTACCGTTGCACGTCCTGCGGCATCTGCTGCTATTGCGGAAGCACGCGATAAAGGCGACCTTTCGGAAAATGCCGAATATGACGCAGCCAAAGAAGCACAAGGCTTGTTGGAACTAAAAATTTCCAATTTGCAAAGCGACATTGCTCACGCACGATTGATTGACGAATCAAAATTGGATGCATCTAAAGTGCTGGTGTTTTCAACCATTAAAATGAAAAACCTTAAAAGTAAGGCTGTGGTTACTTACACACTTGTTCCCGAAAGCGAAGCTGATTTGAAGGCAGGAAAACTATCGGTGGAATCACCTATTGCTAAAGGTTTGCTAGGGCACACCAAAGGTGAAAAAGTAGAAGTGAAAGTTCCTGCTGGTATCATTCCATTTGAAATTATGGATATTAGTCGAAACTAAGTCGTATATTAACGTTTTAAAAATCTCAAAACATGGCTTCCATTTTTACAAAAATCATCAATGGCGAAATTCCTTGTTATAAGGTTGCCGAAAATGAGCGTTGCGTTGCTTTTTTAGACATTTCGCCACGGGCTAAGGGACATACTTTGGTTGTTCCGAAAAACGAAGTTAATCAGTTGTTTGATTTACCCGATACGGACTACAATGAATTGCTGAAATTCACGAAACAGGTTGCAGCAGCTATCAAATCTGCCGTGCCTTGCAAGCGTGTGGGTGTTGCTGTGATTGGACTGGATGTGCCGCATGCGCATATCCATTTGATTCCCCTCGAAAATTCGGAAGATATGAATTTCAAAAATCCGCCTGTTATCGTTGATACAGAAGAAATGAAGTCTATTGCGAAAACTATTGGCGAAACAATGTAATTTGTAAAGGGATTGCAGACATTTTTACTAAGAAACTCGTTTTTCATTTTGTGCCACAAACGTTTCCCAACCGGAATATTTTTTTCTTGGTTGGGATTTTTGTTTGGCTTGTAGAGATACTGTACTTTGTGTGTCCATGTTGTGCATTGCAATATCATTCTGCAACGCATGACAAACCGCAGCTGCCAATCCATCTGTTGCATCCAGATGTTTGGGCAAAACATTGTCCATATTCATCAACCGGAACAACATCATGGCCACTTGTTCCTTAGAAGAAGCCCCTTTTCCGGTAATAGACATCTTGATTTTGCGCGGTGCGTATTCGAAAACCGGTATATTGCACGACATCGCCGCTGCAATCGCCACGCCTTGTGCACGGCCAAGTTTGAGCATTGATTGCACATTTTTCCCAAAAAATGGCGCTTCAATAGCCAAACATGCCGGTTGATATTTTTCAATCAGCGCCACTGTACATTCAAAAATCCGGTGTAATTTTTTAGCAGCATCAACCTCTTTACTCAGATTCAGCACATCCATTTCAACAAATCGTATGGATTTACCGACTTGTTTAACTATGCCGTAACCCATCATGACAGTGCCGGGGTCGATACCCAAAATCACCCGTTCCATAAAATTTTTAGAGAATCAGCATCGCGTCGCCGTAGGTCAAAAATTTGTACTTCTTAGCAATGGCTTCTTTGTAGGCCTGTTGAACCAATTCAAAACCACCAAAAGCGCAAGCCATCATATACATGAATGATTGTGGTTCATGGAAATTCGTAACCAAAGCGTCGGCCAATCGAAAATCATAAGGCGGATAAATAAACTTATTCGTCCAATCGTTGTAAGGTTTGAGAAGTCCATTGATGCCAACAACCGTTTCGGTTCCACGCAAGGTTGAGGTTCCGACCACGCAAATTTTATGACCTTTCAGACGTGCATCATTTACAATATCACAGGCTTCTTGTGTAACGATCACTTCTTCGGAATCACATTTATGTTTACTCAAATCTTCCACATCAATGTGCCGGAAATTACCCAATCCACAGTGTTGAGTCATATAAGCCAATTCTATACCTTTGATTTCAGCACGTTTCAGCAATTCGCGGCTAAAGTGCAGACCGGCAGATGGTGCAACAACAGCCCCTTCGTTTTTTGCGAAGATTGTTTGGTAATACTCGTAATCGGCCGCTTCAGGTTTACGTAATGCCATGATTTGTTCGGGAAGCGGCATCGTTCCCAATTTTTTGATTAGGCTTTTAAACTCATCGTAAGGGCCATCAAAAAGAAAACGCAACGTACGCCCGCGAGATGTTGTATTGTCGATAACTTCAGCCACAAGTTCTTCATTTTCTCCAAAGTACAATTTGTTCCCTATCCGGATTTTTCGAGCAGGTTCAACAAATACATCCCACAGCAAATGTTCGGTGCTGAGTTCCCGAAGCAAAAACACGGTGATGATGGCTTTGGTTTTTTCTTTCGTACCCGAAAGCATCGCCGGAAAAACCTTGGTATCATTCAACAAAAACACATCACCGGTATCAAAATATTTCAAAATATCTTTAAATATTTTATGTTCGATTTTTTGTTTCTTCCGATCCACTACCATCAATTTCGCTTCATCACGGTTTTTTGCGGGATGCAAAGCAATCATATTTTCGGAAAACGGAAAATTAAACTGAGACAATTTCATTTCTATAAAATTTTGGAACGCAAAGATAATGTTTTTTTTTCAAAAAGTCAAGTTTTTATGCAAATAATTATTGTTGGTATATTTTCTTTGTTTAAAACAACAAACCCGCTCAAAGTGCTACTCTGTGCGGGTTTTCGGCTGCTCTCCCTGCTGGACTTGAACCAGCGACCCTCTGATTAACAGCGATTTGCGGAGGATTTTTCAATATCTTTCAAATTCTTTATATGTTTTGTTTATCAGGCATTTAAGTCTGTTTGAAGACTGTGCTTTTTATTGTTGATAAGTAGTGTTAGCGGATAGTTGTGTGTAGTTTGTGTGTAGCAAAATTTGATGTAACTTTGCAATGGTTATCAAATTGCGAATACAAAGTTACAAAAAAAATGTTGAATTACACAAAAGAAGGCGTAAGTTTAAATCTGTTTCATGAAAATAGATACGCCACCAAGAACAATCTGAAAGCAATCAAAATCGTGATTTGCTTTCGTAGAGAACGTAAGTATTTCCCAACCGGAGTTAGCTTGACCGATGAGGATTTATCTCAATTATTCACTTGCAAAAGAAAGGATATTATCGCAAGTCGGCAAAGTTTGGAAGGCACGTTTTACAAATTTAAATCCATTATTGATTTTTTGCTCGAAAAGAATAAATTCTCATTCGACAATATTGAACAACAATTGGGCGTTTCCGAGAATTTATTGGTCAAAGATTGCTTTGAAAAAAAGATTGCGACTTTAAAGGCGAACAATCAGTTCGGCTCTGCCTCAAATTACAATCTTGCATACAAAACGATTGCCGAATTTGATTCTCGAAAACAACTTGACCTAAAACATATTACGGTTGATTGGCTGAAAAGGTACGAACGGCACATGTTAGACACCAAACGTAACTATACAACAATTGGCATCTACACTCGAAATTTGCGAGCCGTTATGAACGAAGCCATACGTTCCGGCTCGTTGGATAGTGCGTTTTATCCGTTCGGACGAGGAAAGTACGAGGTTGTTACAGGCGAAGCCCGGAAACTGGCGTTACCGTTGCATACCATCAAACAAATTCATCAATACCAAAGCCCAACAGACCCAACAATTTCCAAATACAAAGATTTGTGGATGTTCTCATATCTCTGCAATGGTGCGAATTTCAACGATATTTTGCGATTAAAATTCAAAAATATCAATGGAAATGAAATTTCTTTTTTGCGAGGAAAAACTATCAATACTTCAAAAAAGAAAAAACAAATTGTAGTTTTTCTAACCGATGAAATGCGTGAAATCATTGACAAAATTGGAAATCCTGTGCAACTTCCGGATAATTATATTTTTCCTTATTTAGTTAACTGTAAAACCCTGGAAGATGAGCTCAAAATGATTCAAGATGTGATTAAACGTACCAACAAACGAATGAAACGAATTTCCGATGCACTCGGTATTCCTAAAATTACAACTTACACCGCTCGACATTCCTATGCAACCGTTCTCAAGCGTAGCGGTGCAAATATCGCATTCATTAGCGAAAGTTTGGGACATTCGGATTTGAAAACGACTGAAAATTATTTGGCGAGTTTTGAAACCGAAGAACGTGAGAAAAATGCACGACTGTTGATGGCATTTTGAAAAAAAATCGTAACTTTGCAAATCCAAACGTAAAACTATGGAACAACATATCTCTCCAAATTTCTCAGATGCCATTCAAACTATAAAGAATGCTATTCTTCAAAGTCGCTACCGTGTTGCTGCTTTGGCAAATCAAGAATTACTATCGCTTTACTATGGTATTGGAAAATACATTTCTGAAAATAGCCGTTCCCATTTTTGGGGGACAAATGCTATTGAAACTATTTCTGAACGTTTGCAACAGGAAATGCCCGGATTGAGGGGCTTTTCAGCATCTAACATAAAAAACATGAGAATGTTTTATGAGGAATGGAATCAACTGTATCCAATTCGCCAGTCGGTAACTGGCGAAATTGCAATTTTGCCTCAAAACATAGATATTCAGCCACTCACTTCAAATCGCCAATCGACAACTGGCGATTTACAACAGCCTAATTCAGAGTACGGACACAAAGTTAGTGCACCACTTGAACATTTCTTCAAAACAGGGTTTACGCATCATTGTGAAATTTTAACAAAAGTTAAAAATATAGAAGCTCGCCTATTTTACATAGAACGCTGTGCTACTGAATTTTGGAGTGTTGAGAAATTAAAATATAACATAAAGAGTGATTTATATGGCAAACAAGGCCAATTACCAAACAATTTCCAAACGACCATTTCAGATAAAGACTTCCAACGGAAAGCTATGCTTTCGTTTAAAGACGAATATTTGCTTGATTATATCAACATCGAATCGCCCGATGATGAGCCGGACGAGCGAGTGTTGGAAAATGAAATAGTGAATAATATCCGAAAATTCATCATGTCGCTTGGAAAAGATTTCTCATTTATTGGCAACCAATATCGCCTAATTGTCGAAGAACAGGAATATTTTATTGATTTACTTTTTTACAACCGGCAGTTGCAGTGTTTGGTAGCTATTGAATTGAAACGAGGTGATTTCAAACCCGAATATCTTGGTAAGATGAATTTCTATCTGTCGGCACTTGACGAATATATTCGTTTACCACACGAAAATCGCTCTATCGGAATTATTCTTTGCAAATCACAAAGAAAAAGTGTCGTGGAGTTCGCTTTTCGGGATATGAGCAAGCCGATGGGCGTTGCAACTTATAAGACAAACGAAGAATTACCGGAAGAATATAAAAATATTTTGCCTAATCCGGAAAAATTGGTGGAATTGCTGTAATAACAAAAAATGAATGAGAAACGCATTTAGTGAATATACCAAATAAAGATGAAAAAACTTCATATTCAAACGAAATAAATCAATAAATATATTCAATTTGATGAAAGAAACTTTCAATAAATTTCCACTGCCCACCAGTATCGCCAAATATTAAAACCTCTCCATTAGTTCCTTGGTAAATAAATCTTAGCGTTATTTGTTTGTCGTGCTGTTTATTGTTATATTCAACTGAAATAGTTAACGTAACTTCGGTAATTGCAGGGGAACAGTCAAACACCTTTAGAATTTTATAATCATGTAAAATTTTATCCTCAAAAATTTTTCTAATCCTTCCAGCCTCTTTCTTTTCGCTTATAGGGGTCTTTGAGAACTGATAAATCTGTTTAGAGATTGCTCCATAGTTACCCTTAATCCAATACTCTACAAACCTCATTGCCTCTTGCTCGGGTGTATAATCTTTATAATCTCTTGGCTGTCCTTTTTCAGGAATGTCAACACCAATGGTCAATTGTCTTGCCTTCCACGTACCAATTTTTTTATGGACGAGGTCATTACGCTTTTTACTTTCAGCATAGTTGGACAGACTGTCTTTGAATTGTGCTAAACTTTCTGTAAACGACAATTTGGGTTCAGGCGGTGGAGGAACTTTCTTCCCTTGTTTTACTGCACGAGCCCAATCATTGATTGCAAAAAGAGCAGCCCAACATTTAGCAGTTACAGTTTTATTTGCATAACCTAAATCTCTACCATGAAGAATACCATGTCTATATGGAAGAGAAATTTCGTCTTTTGTCGTTTTATGTCTGACATCACTAAATGCTTTTTTAAGAACGGTTAATCCTGTGCTATGTGCGGCAATAGAGTCCCAAGCCGTTAGATCAGTATTGTCGGCAAAAAATCCTTTTCCTTTATCAATGTCATTTACTGCCCCGTCTATCATCATCAATAAGACAGGAACTGCAGCATAGTAGCGTTCAGCCAAAGTGTCTTCGTACGCAAGCAGGAAAAATTTATATCTATTTGCGAACGCCTCTGTACTTTTGAGTGGACGAAGAAGATATTTGATTTCGTCAGAAGAATAATAATTTATGAGTTCTTTCTCGGCAACATCAATAAGACCTTTTTCAGCTAATTCAACTGAAGTCAGCATCAAGTCAGAATTCATTGACTCGTGTGCAATCCACCCTCTTTGTGCGTAATAATTGTTAAACTTATCAGGACTTTTTGAAAGAAGTTCTAAATCTTTCTTCATCTCAGGAAGAGCACTAAATGTTTCATCCAATGCGTTGTTTTTAATTCCAAATAATGCGAGAAACTTAGTCATTTTATGGAGAATTTCAACTCCTTCAAGGTCTTCTTTGAATTTTTTATATGAAGGATTGTCTTCTATTTTGCCTTTATTCATCTAAAAATCCTCCGTCAAAATCACATAATCCGTCTTATGCTTTTCAAACCATTTTCGCAAGGTCTGCAAGGCTTTTTCGTAACTTTTGGTTTTGATGTCGCCGCTGGCTTCTAATTCTAACGGAAAATCTTTGATTACCGGCGCGAGCATTTCCATAATGCGATAGCCGCAAAGAATTTCGGCCTCATTGTCCGGATTTGAGGACGTACAACGAGGCGTATCATCATAAAGTCCGGCAATGATGAGATCAAAAGCCGGGCGTTGCTGTGTGTATATCAAATCGGGTAGTAGCACAGCCACCACGTCATCGTTCATGCCGTTTCGTTCCACTTGCGAAATCAAAAACACCAGTGCGTTCTCATCGCCCATCCGTGCAAGTGATTTGTAAGAGGCGATACGAATGTTGCGAGGTGCAGTACGGTTGCCGGAAAAACTTCGTAACGTATCCATCGTTTCTTTCAATTGCAGGTAACCGCAAGCAAGGATTTGATTCTCATTTATGACATCTGCATCGGACGTCACCACTTCCCGAATGAGGCTTTGCTTGGTTTGCTCAAACGATTCGGACTTTTTTAATTCTTGTAATTGTTCGAACAAATCTTGTGCGAAGGTAGTTTGTGCAGTGAGGATTCCTACTAAAAAGCAAAGTGTTTGAATGTGTTTTTTTAGTTTCATATTTTTAATTTTGTAGGTTATCTGCTACTTGGCACATTACCAAAATAGGACATTGCCAGATAGATTCAATCCTGTTTTATACCGTTAATAACTTTCTTTAGTTTAAATTTTTCTTCAACATAATTATATTTCTGAGTATTGATTAAACTTTCAAAAGATGTGTAACGTAAATTTTTAATGTCAAAAACTGTAATGTGCGGACATCCTCCGGCAATTCCCAAAACGATAAAACAAGAATCAGAAATCCAACGTACCTCATGAAAACTACAATAACTACCGCAAAAAGCCAAACTTAATGATGTTTTTTTTGTAAGATCATTCAAAAGGATTTCAGAGTCATGTTCGTAATAGACTAATAACGAATCTTCAATTGATATAGTTCGAGAATAGATGTCTATACAAAACATTTTGTTTGGAGAAAAAACATAAAAAGAGGTATCTGGAGAGTTAAGGTCATAGTTATAAAATCCGTTATAGTTGTGCGGTGTTATTGATTTATTCTCAATTTTCTTTAATGTTTTCAACGGTTCCTCTTTCCATGAATTTAACCAAGCAGTATCCCCCTTTGTGAGGATATTCTTTAATTCCTGATCTGTTTGACAAAATCCGCAAGAAACATTAAAAATAATTGCTAAAAAGGTAAAAAATAGAGTTTTCATATTATTTTGAATCATACTTTATATAGTCACAAACAGCATCTGCAACCTCTGTTCCTATTTGTTTATATTTTGTTTTAATCTTATATAGATCTTGTTGATTCGTAATATATCCAACTTCAATTAACACTGAAGCTTCTCCTTTGAAATCACTTAAAACTCCTGCACGCCCTGTTCCATTATCAAAAGGTCTATATTCCACACCGGCAATATCTAATCTATTCCCATCTGTTCCAATGTTTTTAAGAGCAAATAACGTTTGTTTTTCTGCAATCCTTTTTGCTAATTTTTTACTATTTTCTTGACCCTTTAAATATGCAACAATAAATCCATTTACATTCACATTTGTTCCTCCTGAATTTAAATGTATACTAACAAAAATATCACAACTATCTTTATGAGCCTTTTGTAGTCGCCATCTTATTCTTCCTCCTTCAACAATAATATCGTCTTCTCTTGTCATTAAAATTTCGATTCCTCTCTGCATAAGTCTATCTTTCATTGCTATAGAAATATTTAATACCCAGTCTTTTTCATTGTCACTTCCAAAAGGAACCCCGGGATCTATTTGTTTATTACCTTTAGGTGCTTTGTACCAATCTCCATGTCCCGGATCAATTGCAACTTTTTTTGAAGAGTGCACTTTTAAGTTTTCTACCAATCGTCGTTCATCATTAAAAAATGAGCAAAGAAATAAATATGGGTCGTAATCATACCTATCAGGAGGTGGCAAAATCGCCATCACATCCTCCTCCTCTTGAAACCAATACACTCCACCCTCAGGATTGTGTATGTAATCCCACTGATATTTGTATAGTTTGCTGGCCTCAAATTCCGTGCCGTTCGGCGTGCTGTTTGGGTAATCCATCAGATTATACGTCGAGCCCTTTGTCATCGTAGGATACTCTTTGAACGTGTGGTTTAATCTGAACGTGCCATGCCCCAACTCGTGAGCAATGGCTCTGCCAAGCACATCCGAATCACTATTATAAGCCACAAAGCCGTAATTGCGTTTCAACGGCATAAAACCATTGATTAGATTATCTTCAAATCTTTCAACAACAAAAATATAGTAAACACCTTTTTCAATCGTCCGTCCGCTATTCTTGTAAGCACTGACAATACTGTTCATTTCGGGACTGTAATTGCTCAACGTGCCCATTTCTGCATCCAACCTATCGTCAAATTTATTAACCGTTAAATTCGATTCCACTGTAACTTGTTCCCAAACCGCAATTGCCTGACCATACACCGCATTCAGAAAGGTTTTAAGCTCATTTGCATTGATATTGCCAACTTTATTGATTGGCACAATTCTGACTTTGAATTTTTCCTCTTGATAAACCGAAACATTCAATTTTCCAGCCGTCTCCGTGATGGTTTTATCCTCAAATTTCAATTCATAAGTCGCCGTAATCGCATCATCACCGGTGCTTGTGGCCGTGTAGGTAAAATTCTTCACACTATCAAAACTGCTTAACTTTTGATTGAAATTTTTACCGTTGCCGAGTGTGATGGTTTTTTCGATGCTGTCGATCTCCATACGACTGACAACAGTTTGCAAATTCAGAACATCGTTTTGCTTCAATGCTACGTTGGTAACCGGCTTGGATTTATTGTTTACAATGATTTTTTCGTATAAAGCATCTTCGTATTTCGCATTGGTGATGCGGTCGATGCTTTTGGTGGTATCGGGTAGTATGGCGACTTCCAAAGGAAAATCGGTTACCCCCAACAGAATAAAAATCCCTTTTGTTATGATGTCGTTGACGGCGGTTTTGAAGTCTGCACGATCATAAGTTTGTTCACGAGTATTGATACTATCGAAATAGTCGTCAAAAGCTTTCCATTTTTCTTCCGGATCAGGTTTAATGTAGCCGTTGGTTTCTATGGCGAATGATTTTTTTACAGCAACATTAATTTTGTAAAGTCGTTTATTGTCGGAACTTGGAATAAAGTCCAATTGAAAAACTATTGAACTTTCGATAGCACCCTCTTGGTAGGTGCCTTGTGGTTCTGTTTCATCAAGTAATTTCCAAAATCTATTTGTGGTTTCAACACTTTCTGTTAATCCCACTCGAATGGTGGTCTCCTTAAAAAAGTGCGTCAGAAGTGTCGCAAGCGATTTATTTGCAGTTCCGCTTGTATCGGAAACGTTTATCGAGCGCCACGCATTGCGAGCATCAAAAAACAGTTGTAAATCGGCCAAATCGTTAAAACCTTCTTTAACACGGGTTTCTAACGACATGGAATCATTTTGCTGTGCCTGCAAACTCGCTGTAGTGAGAAATAGAAATACTATATAATATAAAATTTTCTTCATTATATTCGTCGTTTTTTGAGTACAAAGATACGAAAAATTTAGAAATTATGGCTGTTTTAACGTGATTTTCTGATATTTTCGCTGTAATTTGATAGATTTTTTGTAAATTTGCAAAGTTTTAATTCAAAAAACAATTTATCATGAAAGATTTTATAGACTTTTTCACACAGACCGAACGTTTGGGAGACGGAAGACGAATGCCTACAAAATGGGCACCTTTTTTGATAGTTTGGCTCTCTTTTCTAATTTTTCCTATTTTGGCATTCCGTTTTGCAAAAACCGGAGGTGATGCTTTGCTCCTTAACCTCCTTAATGGTATTTTGATGTTTATTTTATGGGTTGTTCTTTGGATACCCATATCCGTCATTATGTCGAGAATTGCAATTATTCAAATCAGGAAGAAGGAAGAAAATATCGTTAATCTTCTGCACGATTTTTTGGATGACCTGTGTAGTAAAGAAGAAATAGAGCGATTTATCAATCAAATCAATTTGTTTCTGACTACTCATAAATTCGGGGAACCAGTACCCATAAAACTGAATTATGACTCAAAAACAACAGAAGAGGAAATAAAAAATGAAATTGGATATTATGCTTACGAAACAGCTATACAACTCAATAAAAATGGAACAATTGTTAACAAAGGGAAAGATGGCAAGAAAAATGATGGTTGTGGTTCTTTTTTCTTCCAAACATTCCGAAGTAATTTTCCTGAAAAATATACAGAAATGAAGTGGTCAGATTTTCTGAAAGAGCGTTCTATTGAGAAAAAAACGGGTAAAAAACGATACACGCATACGCGACTTCGAAGTGCCTTTTTGAGTGTCAAACGCAACATGAAATA
>JAITVC010000008.1 GCA_031286005.1 Bacteroidales bacterium | reverse complement strand
AAATCCGGCGGCGTATAGGCCCCTTCTTTTACCGACTCAAACCGTTGTCAATTTATATGAAACGGGTGATCTCCGCAATAAAGTGTATTTGTCGGATCCAATCGTTGATACGATTTTGGGTGTTTTAGTTGCGACTCAACAGCCTGGTGTTAGATTTATATCCAAATGGCTTGGTAATCCAGAGTTTTTCATAACTCCCGGATTAACTAACCTTCGCCACCGTCCGAAAGTGCATCGCATTGCCGAACAATATTTGATTGCGGCCGAAGCCGAACACAATCTTGCGAGACTGAATGAACTTCGCACAGCACGTGGTGCATCAGCACTTCCGGCATGGAGTGATACCGAGTTGCAAAACGAATGGGCGCGTGAGATGATTGGCGAAGGCGTTCGCATGGAATGTTTAAAGCGTTGGCAACTTGGGCTCAACAGACGTGTTCCACAGCCCGGAGCTATCGTTGATAAACCCGGAGATGAACGCTCTACGGAAAAAACAGCTCCTGCTAATTATTATCGTTTTACGTGGCCGATTCCAGATGCCGAAATGAAGTTGAACTCTAATTTGCGGCAGAATCCGGCGTGGGAAAATCCGCAATAAAATTGTAGCAGGCGTATTGTACATGCCCAATGCAAATAAAAGGGCGTATGCAATACGCCCCTACGAATAAAAAATCAAAACTAAAACAATTATTAATCAAAAACAAAACAATTATGAAAAAAACATTTATTTACATCGCTATGGTAGCGATTGCATGCACAGCGTTTATCGCTTGCGACAAAGACAATGGCGAAAGTGCCGTTTCGGTTACAAGCGTTGAACTCAACTTTACTCAGGATACGCTTATTGTTGGAGAGACACTTCAACTCTATCGCACATTGTTGCCCAGTGATGCAACCAACAAAACCGTAACCTGGACCAGTAGTGATGATGCCATTGCAACAGTGAATAATAATGGTTTAGTAACAGCTGTTACCAAAGGAGATGCAACCATTACCGTAACAACAGAAGATGGTAACAAAACGGCAACCTGTATAATAACAGTAATTTCGAAAGTATTAACATGGGATGCAGGACAATGGGAAACGGCAAGTTTTGCCACCGATAGCACATGGATAGTAGGAAACCAAGAATGGTCGGATGTTGTTCAAGTTACAGGCTGCGACAAAACAGACTATCAAGGTACTGGAGCTGAAAGCGGAACTTACAATGCCGATTGCCGTTCTAATCCGGGACAAAAAGGCCATTTGTTTTCTTACGAAATGATTGCACAATTCGGCGATGTTCTTTGCCCGGAAGGCTGGCGAGTGCCTACTAATGAAGATTTTATTGCTTTAGGATCAACGTTTGGCGAGTTTACATTAAATGACAGTATGTATCTTGTCAATAATTATTTGGGGACATGGGGAGCCACCACCAGTGGCGAATGCACTGCAACCGGCGTTCTTCGCTACCAAGAAGATGACGCAACTAATGCTCACCGCGATGCAAGTTATTGGTCACAGTCTCCTAATACCGGTGGTACCGCTGCGATGGCAGGACATAAATTTCATCTACGAATTAACACTAAGTTTTTAGATCCAAAAGCCCTCACCGTGAAGTCAACCGGCATTGCATTGCGTTGTATCAAAGAATAATTTTGCTGTTTTGTACAAAGGGCGGGCAAACCCCGCCCGTACATAACGCTGTGGGGGGTGCGGTGGCTTCGACTCCGCTCAGCCACCGGGATTAGGTGAAAGGTCAAGGGTTAAGGTTAACCTTTGGCCTTTTGCTTTGAATAAAGATTTGTAGGTCTGGGAATTTTTTGTAATCATTCGGAATATTTTTAAGCAATAATCCATAACTCATAATTTTTTTGTATCTTTGCAAATTGTAATTCTTGTATTATGCAAATCAGAACCGAAAACATTGTCAAAAAATACGGCAAACGTACTGTTGTCGATCACGTGAACATTTCTGTTGAACAAGGCGAAATTGTTGGGCTTTTAGGTCCTAATGGCGCCGGAAAAACAACATCGTTTTATATGATTGTGGGTTTAATTCGTCCTCTCGAAGGTAAGATATTTTTGAATGATTTGGACATCACTTCTATGCCGATGTACAAACGTGCTCAAAATGGGATTGGTTATTTGCCCCAAGAGGCTTCTGTTTTCCGCCATCTTTCGGTCGAAGACAATATCTCGGCCGTGCTTGAGTTTACCAATCTTTCCAAAGCCGAACAGAAAGACAAATTAGAACAGTTGTTAGATGAGTTCGGGTTGCAAAATGTGAGGAAAAGTTTGGGTATTCAACTTTCCGGTGGTGAACGCCGCCGTACCGAAATTGCCCGTGCCTTGGCTATGGATCCGAAATTTATTTTGCTTGACGAACCGTTTGCTGGCGTAGACCCAATTGCTGTTGAAGACATCCAAAAGATTGTAGCTAAACTTAAAGATAAGAATATCGGAGTGCTGATTACCGACCATAACGTGCATGAAACCTTGTCTATTACCGACCGTGCTTACATGTTGTTCGACGGTAAGATTTTTGTATCCGGAACGGCCGAAAAATTAGCCAACGATCCGGTTGTTCGTGATAAATACTTGGGAGCAAATTTTGAATTGCGGGGATAACCTGTACAAAATCCGTTTTATAGTTTTAACGTTATCGTTGTGTTGATTGCCGTGGTTGGTCGCGACGTTCTTGGAGTTCTTTGCGGCGCTGTTCAATCAATGTTTTCCGTTGGTCGGAAGTCATTTCCCGGAAGGTTGCAGAGGTTTTAAAACCGGCATCATTAGTCATCGTTACATTTTGAAATGTTACGTTATCGGCGTTAATGTTGTTCATACCCGGTTCTTTCAAACCTTCAAAGGTGCTGTTTTTAATCATAATTTGCGCTGCACGGCGATTTTCCGAGCCATCAATGACCAAACCATAACGGCTGGATTTGCTCGTAATCTGGTCGAAATTAACCGATCTAATCACATATTTGTCTTTGCTTTTTGTGCTTTTATCCGGCTCTGCTATATCCATGCGTACGGCAGTTTCAGCACAAGCATTGATTTTAACGTTGCGAACAAATATATTTTCGATGAGATTGGCATTAACACCCGATTTAATGCAGATGGCACAAATCAGATTTGGACTGTTCATATTGAAATTGTCCACAAATATATTCCGACAATCTTGCAAACTATTGCTACTAATCACTATCCCATCCTTCCCATTTTTAATTGTGCTCCCACGAACGATAACGTTTTCGCAAGATTCGATGTATAGTCCTTCATTTCCGCTGGTTTGAAATCTACACACTTCAATAATAATGTTTTTAGAGTCTTGGAGATAACAACCGGTGTTGATAGAGCCTGCTAACAAACCCTTTCCGGTAACGGCGGCATTGGTTTGTTTTCCAACATAAATTAATGTTTTAGCTGTTTGGTTGGCTCTTTCATCATTCAACTCTGCCGAATATTTTAAGACTGCGCCTTCGTGAAGCAAAAGGTTAACATGGCTCAGCAATACAATTTGTCCGGTTAAAAATTCCCCTTTCGGAATTATCACTTTCCCGCCACCGGCTTTGTTGCAAGCCTCAATCGCGTCGTTGATAGCCTTGGTGGCATTTCCGATGTTTTGGGTAGAAATGGTTATAGTTTTTGCGTATACGGAACTTTCCACAGATTTTACCAAATCTTCGGCCTTAAGCCATGGGTTAGGTGTAATTTGAGCCGAAGCATTTGCAAAAAAGCTAAAAGCTATCAATAAAAATACGGACTTCTTCATATTTTTTCCGTGGGAGTAAACTTCTGTTTTCAATCTAACTTAAACAAAATAAGATACAAAGATACTATTTTTTATTGACATAAACAAACGGTGGTTATATTTTCATCAACAGAGCTTTGTGAAATAGGCCTTCACGCCTTCAAACGACAATGCTTTCAAATCCAACTCTGAAAAGGTTTCGCCGATGGTATCCAAAACATGAGCATCCGAACTTTGAATGAATTTGAATTTTTTGAGATACGCAAACCGTTTGATAAATTTCTCCGGAATATTGAACTTGCTCAATTCCATGCCGTCGGCTTTAATATCCGGTGGAACAAAGCCTAATTGACTCATCAAACTTGTGGTTGGTTTGTCGATGTGTGCAGGAATAAAAATTCCGCCCAAGCGATGAACTTCATCGTACAAACCATCCAAACCAACATCCAAAGCAGAAATCAACAGTTTGGGTTCTTCGTAAATGATTTCCTCGTTTTCGTCGACTACAACTTGATAACCGAACCTATCCGTATCATTGGGAATACCGGGCAAATGAGCATCCAAGAATGTTTGAAACTCATTCAACGTTTCATCGTCTTTAAAAAATGCCAAACAATGCGCCTCCTCTTTACTCGTGATTTCGCAACCGCACAACACCAACAAACCTTGCCTTTCGCCGATTCTTTTTACCAACGGTGCTTGCCGTGTAGAGTTGTGGTCGGTGATACCAATAATCTGCAAACCTCGCAAAAGAGCCGTGTCCACAATATTTTGCGGACTCATGCTCAAATCCCCGCAAGGAGAGAGGATGGTGTGGATGTGGAGGTCGGCTTTATACATGGATAGTTATTAGTGATTAGTGATTAGCGATTAGCGAAACAACCAATCAATATTCACTAATCACTAATCACTAATCACTATTTTACAGTTTGGAGATAGCGCAATAAAGTTTTCCCGTAATCTCAAACGTTTGCTCATTTGTGCCAAGAATCGGGATTCCTTCTTCATTGCTTTGTTTGAGGCAATCTTCGTCGGGCGTTAAGCCTTTTACCAAAATGATGGCAGAAAGCTCTTTGAGCGATGCGATGGCCATGATGTTTTTGTGGGTTTGTAAGGTAACCCACACGTTGTCCATTTCGGCGTGTCCCATCACATCGCTTAAAAGGTCGGACACATAGCCGCCATCAACAGTTTTGTTTAATCCGCTTTCGCCGGAGAAAACGGTAAGATTGAGGTTTTCTTTGAGTTCTTTTACAGTCATAGTGTTATATTTTTAGATATTGAAGTTTAGATTGCAAAGATACAAAAAAATAGTGATTAGTTGGCAAATAAAAAAATTTGTGCAGTTGGAAAACTTTTTGTATATTTGCAAATCAAACACACTCAAATGCTCAAAACTATTTTCAATATAGTGCGAAAAAAGTGGTCCAAAAATTTGGATTTCTCGAATATTTTATTACTCTCTCTCTCTCTCTCTCTCTCTCTCTCTGTATGAGCAGACGTATAATAATAGAAAAACGTGCGCGCGTAATATACATATTTCCTCAACAATTTCCAAGACATGCCGAAAGAAAAATTTGAGGATTTCTTATATCCGAAACAGTCTTAATCAAAGAACATCACTTAGCACAAGTTTAGACGATCCGTAATACAACCCCAAGTAGTCATTCTTCGCCATAGCGAAGAAACTACAAAAAGTGTTATCCCAAGCAATGTGAGGGAACTAAAACAAATTAATAATAAAAATTTCAAACCAAAACAATGAAAAATAATATCATAAAAACCGGCATCATTGCAGCATTTGCAATGGCCACCATATTTACCGCGTGCCAAAAAATGGACGAGGAAACAAAAAAATCAGTTGTAGAAACCATCGTTCACAATTATGACCAAAATTATGAAAATGACACAGCTCTGAATTTAGCGCTTCACAAAGTTTTAGCTTTGAGTTCAAAAGAGCGTAAAGCACAAGAAGTTGCACAAGGTTTTAAATCGTTTGCAACTATTTGTCAAGAGTTTTACGAAACCATTGACCCCAACCAATTCCAAAGCATTGAAGAAATCAAAGCGTTCGTTGCCGAGCATAGTGAATACATTCAGTTGATTGAGGATGAAAACGGAGAATATACGGTAGAAACTGTTGCTTACGCTAACCCTTATCGGTATTTGGCAAACGAAAGCGGAGAAATTAAAGTAGGAGGAAATATTTGCAAGATTACAGATGATGCTGTGCTAAATATTAAAAATCAATCCGAAGTTGCTCTTTCCCCTATGAAAAGAGCAAAACGGCAAGAAGTTGGTCCTCAAATGAGAGTACCTTCAGCTGCGCCACTTCTGAACACTGTTTTTTACAAAGAAGAGAAAAGCGGAAATAATAAAATTCAGTTAGAATTTCAAACTTTTCTAAATCCTAATTACGAATATCCTGTACTTGTAACTTGGTATTGGATTAAACCCTATCATAGAGTTATCGCTTGGTTTGGGTGCCAACGAAGTTTATTTATAGAGTTTGCATATGAAGGAAGGCTTGAATTTTTAATTCAACCAATAGGTGGTAAATATTATCCGCTTTCTTGGGAGTATTACAGGGCTGATGATGGTAGCGAAATGTTTGGCAATATACTCAATTATGTTACAACCGATAAGGGCGATCCTCGGGTGTATGAAAGTAGCTATAAGTTTAAGGGTTGGTCTGGTTCTGGCATTTCGTGGGAATGGGTATATCAACCCTAATAAATTCAAAATTGGAATGAAAAAAACATTAATTTTACTTTTATTATTGCTATTATGCATTAACGTAATCGCACAAAAAGCAAAACGAACTCGTATGTTAGGAGTAGATGTGCGCTTATCTACTTTTCAAATTGAGACTCCAAGGTATGCTAAACCTGCTTTTTCAGGTTATCTGTACGAGGCGAATGGATCTGACTATGTTACTTTCTTGCCAAATAATAGATATCGAATGTATCGAGTAGAGGTAAATTATCCAATTTGTAGACTTCTTCGAGTTGGTTTGTGGAGCAGTTATGGCTACATCAACTATCGTAATCGTGATAGTCAGGAAAGAATACCAAGGGGATCATTAAAAACCCATATTTTTGGTGGTGGAGTAAAAGCTAGTACTCATCTATTACCTTTGTTATTTGAAAAATATCGAGACAAAGCCCCTCGTGTGGATTTTTATGCCAGCGCAGAATTAGGCGGTTTTTATTTCAGACACAAATGGATGTCAAGTCCTATGTTAAGAGGTGGTGGCAATACCACGAAAGCCATTGCCACCGTTGGTGGTGGCGTATTCTTCTACATCTGGGACGGCTTAGGCGTGTATTTTGACTATCAATATGGCGGTTTTTTGACCAAGAAAACCTTAGAAGAAAGCAGGGCTGTATCTGTGCCAAAAGTAGGATTAACGTTTCGATTCTAATTGAGGGCATGCTCGCTTCGACTTCGCTCAGCGACCGAAGTGCGGTCGTTGAGCGGAGTCGAAACGGCCGAAACAACTCAAAAAGAGAGGAGTTTCATGCAAAAAGCATGGTGCTCCTCTCTTTTTTCCTCGACAGAGGTTCTCCGAGAGTCTCGCAACACGCTTTTAGAGTCGGTTTCGAGATGCTTTTTGCGTCGCTCGCCACTCTTTTAGTGTCTCACGAGGGTCGTTTAGTCCCTCGAACGATGCTTTTAGAACCTTTTTGTGGCTCTTTTAGCCTGCCGCACCACTCTTTTAGTAGGTCAAGCGATGCTTTTAATCCCTTGAGTGATGCTTTTAGCAGCTCACGAGAGTTTTTTTGCTTTTATAATTCTAAAAACTATCTCTCCCCCCAAATCTTCCGAAACGTTTCCACCCGCTCATCAATGCTCATGCTTCCACGTTTTTCCATTGTGGTTTGCAGAAAGATGCAGTTGGTTAGAGTGGCCTCCACTTTGGCAATATCTTCGGCGAGGGCTTGACACGATGGTGCGCCGCAAGCGCCACAATCAACGCCGGGCAGGTGTTTCATCAAGTCGTGAATCAGCGCCATCT
>JAITVC010000246.1 GCA_031286005.1 Bacteroidales bacterium | reverse complement strand
CGGCGGCGGGTTTCTGAACGAAGCCATCCTCGTGGCCGACGAATTTCTATCCAAAGGCAAACTTATCGTTTACACGGAAGGGTTAAATCGCCCAAAACAAGAAGCCTTTGCCACCCGATACGGCATCTTTGAAAACAAACCCGTCGTTGTTCTCGTAGACGAATGGTCGGCTTCCGCCAGCGAAATCATTGCCGGTGCCTTGCAAGATAACGATTACGGCACCATTGTCGGACGGCGTTCTTTCGGAAAAGGCTTAGTGCAAGAACAAATCCAACTCACCAACGGCGCATCCATTCGCCTAACAGTGGCCCGCTACCACACACCAACCGGACGCTGCATTCAAAACCCATACATACCCGGCGAACGCAATTTTGAAGAAGACTATATCAAACGTCTAACCAATGGCGAATTAATTTCGTTAGACAGCATCAAATTAGACACCACACAACAGTACAAAACACCCAAAGGCCGCACAGTCTACGGCGGCGGCGGCATCATGCCCGATGTATACGTGCCCTATCGGTCAGACACTTCATATATTTACACCAATCAACTCTCCAATCGAGGCCTCATATTGCGCTATACCTTCAATTACAGCAACGAAAACCGCCAATTCCTCCTAAAAACCTATCCCGATGTTCAAGATTTCCAAACTAAATTCACCGTTTCGCAAACCCTGTTCGACAGTTTGATAGCCTTCGGAAAATCCAACGGATTAGAGCCCGATTATCACAGCATCAAACTCCACAATGCCCGTTTAAAAGGACTTATCAAAGCCTATATCGCCCGCGATTTGTATGGCGAAAAAGGATTTTTCCCAATGTATTTGCCATTAGACGAAGATTTCCAAAAGGCTGTAGAGGTATTGAAATAGGAAAAAAAGGATACCTTCTACGAAAACGGTGCTAAAATTGTAGGATGTTTGTTCGATAGTTGTTCGGTGTTTGAAAAGACCAAGTCCGTACCAACTCCGTATCAAGTCCGCTACAAGTCCGCTATAAAATCTTTTAATTCTTAATTTTTAATTCTTAATTATTTTTCGTATCTTTGCATTTCTCAAATATGGAACAAGGCGTATCCGCCTACAAACTGAACAAATAAACGATTAAATAACTTAACAATTAAACAACAAATGGCAAGTACAGCAGATTTCAAAAACGGCTTATGCTTAGATTTTAACAACGGACTTTGGCAAATTGTCGAATTTCAACATGTAAAACCCGGAAAAGGCGCAGCTTTCGTGCGCACCAAACTAAAAAACCTTCGCGACGGACGTGTATTGGAAAACACATTTCCGGCGGGCTCAAAAGTAGATACCGCCCGTGTGGAACGCCGCCCCTACCAATTTCTTTTCAAAGACGACATGGGCTACACGTTTATGCACGCAGAAACCTTTGAGCAAATCATTATCCAAGAACACCAAATCAACGCACCGCAATTTTTGAAAGACGGCTCTAACGTGGAAATTACCGTCCACGCCGAAACCGAAACACCGCTTTTGTGTGAACTTCCGGCATTCATCGAAACAGTAGTAACTTATACCGAGCCAGCTGTGAAAGGTAATACATCTACAAATGCAACCAAAGAGGCTACCGTTGATACGGGCGCTACGGTTCGTGTGCCGTTGTTTATCGACACAGATGAGCGCATCAAAGTAGATACGCGCACAAGTGAATACGCAGGACGTATCTCAGACAAATAGTCGAAAGTCAAACCTTCTAACGGAATCATTATGAAATTTCCGAAACCTTACACGCTCGCCGAATTAGCCGATTTCTTAGGCGCTGAAGCTGTTGGCGTTCCCGATTTCAGCATAACGGGCATGAATGAAATCCACACCGTTGAAACGGGAGATATAACCTTTGTAGATCATCCGAAATATTATGAAAAGGCGCTCAATTCGGCTGCTACAACGATTTTGATTAACAGTTCGGAAGTGGCCTGTCCGCAAGGCAAAGCATTGTTAATTTCAAACGATCCGTTTGCAGACTTCAATAAACTAACACAAAAATTTCGACCATTTACAGCTTGCTCCCAATCAATTTCGGAAACTGCTGTAATTGGCGAAGGCACCGTTATCCAGCCCAATGTATTTATCGGCAATCACGTCAAAATCGGCAAAAACTGCGTGATTCATCCCCATGTAAGTATCTATGACTATACCGAAATCGGCGATGATGTGATTATTCATTCCGGCGCAGTAATCGGCGCAGATGCCTACTATTTCCAACGCAAACCGGACGGGTATCGCAAATTCTTATCCAGTGGAAAAGTTATTTTGGAAAATCGTGTGGAAATCGGCGCAAACACTTGCGTGGATAAAGGCGTTTCCGGCGATACCATCATAGGCGAAGGCACAAAAACCGACAATTTTGTACAGATAGGCCACGATACAATTATTGGTAAGAATTGTTTGATTGGCTCCCATTCGGCCATTGCAGGTGTAACCAAGATTGAAGATGATGTTGTAATTTGGGGACAAGTGGTGGTCAACAAAGATTTAGTCATAGGCAAAGGCGCCATAGTTTTAGCCACATCTGCCGTTGACAAAACCATTGAAGGCGGAAAAACCTATTTTGGAATGCCGGCCATCGAAGCCCGAAAAAAATGGCGAGAACTCGCCGCACTTCGGAATTTACCGGACTTATTAAGTAAATTGAAATAATACTAACCGCGAAGTCCGTTTCAACGGACGGGAAAACATTCTCAATTATGAACGAAGAATTAAAGCAACAAACTACCAACGTAGAAGAACCTAAAGTTTCTCACGAAACAGTTATGTCGAATTTAGCTGAAGTTGAAGCATTGGAAAACAAAGTCGAAATTTTGGAAAACGACGTTGAAACTTTAGAACAGGAACCTGAACAAGAATCCGAAGAACAAGAGGCTGAAGCGGACACCACTGAAAATGCTGCTGCAAACGCTGAAAAACGCCGTTTGAGAGAAGAGGAAGAACGCCTCAAACAAGAGAATCTTAAACTCAAACTCGCCGCCTTAGAAGATTTGCGGCTATTGATCGATTCGGAAGAAAGTTTGAAAACAACCTACGACGAATTTAAGAAACTTCAAGAGAAATGGCGGGAAATCGGCGCTGTTCCAAAAAATGAAAATAACACCCTTTGGCAAAACTACCACTTCTTGGTTGAGAAATTCTTCGACAAAGTTAAAATCAACAAGGACTTGCGCGATTTGGATTTAAAGAAGAATCTGGAAGCCAAAATTGAACTTTGTGAAAAAACCGAAGAATTGCTATTGGAACCATCTATCAATAAATCTTTTAAATTATTGCAGGAATACCACGACCAATGGAAAGAAATTGGCCCTGTTCCCATCGATAAAAAAGAAGAAATTTGGGAACGGTTCAAATTGGCATCCGATACACTCAATCACAAACGGCACGAACTTTACGAAGCCCAACAAGCACAAGCCGAACAAAATTATTTGGCCAAACAGGCGCTTCTTCAGCGCACACAAGAATTGCTCGAACGCCCATTGGAAAGCATTAATCAATGGAACAAAGCCAACGATGAAATTAATGATATTCTGAA
>JAITVC010000188.1 GCA_031286005.1 Bacteroidales bacterium | reverse complement strand
ACAGCCCGCAGATGTTGTTACATTTACTCGAAACCGAGAAACGTACCGGAAAACTGACCTTGCCGCAATAAGAAATATCATGGAATCGAATAGTCAAATATCTAAATTCATTGTTTTTTGTCTTGAACATTACCGATATTTCAAACATGTTTCGGCGATGGAGGCGTTGTTGTCTTTCCGCCAATCAGGGGCGTTTCAGTATCTTACGGATGGCTACGAAGTCTTGCACACGCAAAGCAAAGATTATATTGTTTCGGATATTGACAGTTTTATACTTAATCATTCTTCAAAATGACGCTTTACCACGGAAGTACGGATATAGTAAAGGTGCCGAAAATTATCAGAGGCGATAATTTTTTGGATTTTGGCAGTGGTTTTTACACCACAACAAGCCAAGAACAGGCTTTGCGTTGGGCTAAAATAAAACAAAAACGGGTTAACAGCGAGAATGCGTTTCTAAACATATATGAAATAGATGAGGCAGTGTTTTTCGAGAAACCGTTTTCGGCTTTAAACTTTGATGAGCCGAGTCGGGAATGGTTGGAATTTGTGATGGATAATCGGCGTGGAAAGATGATGCACAGTTATGATTTTGTGAAAGGCCCTGTCGCGAATGATACGCTATATCGCACATTCACACTATTTGAATCGGGAGATTTGACCTTACAAGAAACGATTACACGTTTGAAAGTACACGAACTTTTTGACCAAATCTCGTTTCATACAGAAAATGCATTACAACAATTGAAATTTATTGAAATAAATAGTCTATGAAAACAATCGCCATAATCGGAGCCGGAATTGCAGGAATTGAGGCTGCGGCTGAGCTTTCAAAGTTCGGACATAAAGTGTATTTGATTGAAAAAAGTAATCAAATCGGTGGACATGTTGCGCAGTGGGATCGCTTGTTTCCATCGCAAGCCGAAGCTAAAACCGTTCTGAATGATTTGACGGAAGGTTTGAACAATCGTGTGGACATACTGACTAATCTAAACATTCAGTATGTTGACAAAAAAGATAATCAATTTGAAATTATTCTGACCGACAACAAAAATTTGCTGGTGGATGCCATATTAGTTACTACGGGTTTCGACACATTTCGTGCTCAGCGCAAAGAGGAATACGGCTACGGCATTTATGAAAACGTGATTACATCGGTTGACTTGGAGCAGATGTTCAAACATCACAAGGTGCTTTGCAAAAACGGGGCGGAGCCTAAACGTGTGGCCTTTGTGCATTGTGTAGGTTCGCGTGATGAAAAAGTGAATAATCGCCATTGCTCCAAAGTGTGTTGCGCCACCGCTGTGAAACAAGCTTGCGAAATCAAACAACTTTATCCGGATTGCGAAGTGTATAATCTTTATATGGATTTGCGCATGTTCGACCGCCATTTCGAGGATATGTATCACGAAGCGCAATCGAAATATCACGTCAATTTTGTTCGTGGACGATTGTCGGAAGCCGGAGAGAATAAAGACCATCAAGTGGTTCTTAAAGCCGAAGATACCCTTGCGGGAAAACCGTTGAAACTAACCGTTGACCTGTTGGTTTTGATGACCGGCATGGAAGCCTGCCAATCGCAAGATGTGCTCAATGCCAAACTTGGCTTGCGTTCGGATACCGATGGTTTTCTTTCCACGCACGATACATTCACCCAAAACAACGTGTCGAATATCGAAGGAGTCTTTTTAGCCGGCACTTGCACGGGGCCTAAAACTATTCCTGAAACTCTTGCAGATTCGCGTGCTGCGGCAGCGCAAATCAATGCTTATCTCATAGCGTAAAAGTTAAAAACGATGATTGATTTTGGATATAAAAAGAACGAGAGCACAAAGATTGATTTAGATTCTGCAACGTTGGATTTGTACGACCGATTGCTGATCGAAGAGCCAAGCATTGCGTTCTGTATCTCGTGCGGAACATGCACCGCCACGTGTTCGGCCGGACAGTTCACAGATTTTAACTTGCGAAAGATTATGTTGCTTTGCAAACGTGGCGAAACGCAATCTCTTAAACCGATTATCAACCGCTGCATGGTTTGCGGCAAATGCCAATTTGCCTGTCCGAAAGGCGTAAACACCCGTCATATTGTACTCACTTTAAACAAACATCTCCATGAAGGAACGATTGCTTAGTAGTTACGACCCATTTGTGTTGCCTTACACCATTGGACTGGTGTTTGTTCTGACCTACTTATTAATTGCGTTAAGCCGTGTGGTAAAGGCCTTGCCGAATGACGATAAGCTCAAATTGATTAAACATATATTCTCGTGGAGAATCTTTGCTTCGGGTTGGGAAATCTTTATGGAGAGCTTGCTTCATCGCAAAATATGGAAGAAGAATTGGCTGTTGGGCTACATGCACACCAGCTTTGCATTGGGTTGGTTTCTGCTGATTGTTTTAGGCCATTTTGAAGTGAACATTTTTGCACCTAACCGCTTGAATCTACCGTGGTATCCGATATTCTTCCGCTATTTCATGATGGAAACCGAAACTACATTGCAAGGTTCGTTTCTCTTCTTTATGATGGATTTAACATTGCTGTATATCCTGTCGGGAATGGTTTTGGCCATAATTAAACGATTTAGGAAAAAACGGTTTGGCATGAAGCGTACCACCAAATTGCGTTGGAACGACCAAATTGCGGTATATGCTCTTTGGTCAATCTTTCCCTTGCGCTTCTTGGCCGAGAGTTTTTATTCGCAAATCAGCGGAGGAAGTTTCCTCACGGCGGGTGTGGGTTCTATCTTTCATTGGTTTAGTAATTTTACGGCCAACGAAATCTACGTGCGCCCCATCTGGTGGGCTTATTCAATTGCTCTGGGCGTGTTCTTTTTCATGTTGCCATGGTCGAGATTCACGCACATACTGTCGGAAGTTTTGCTAATCATCATGCGCAATGCAGGCATCCGAGAAGAGCATCGCAATTCCGGCTACGGAAAGGTTGAAATTTATTCCTGCTCACGCTGTGGTATTTGTTTAGACCCTTGCCAATTGGCCTCCGTAGCCTCCATGCACGATTCGGCCACGATTAATTACACCCGCCATCTTCGACTGTGGAAATCCGATGCAGCGCATCAGGCCGCCAGCCAATGTTTAATGTGTAACCGCTGTGTGCAAGCTTGTCCGGTGGGCGTTAATTCGGTTGCTCTCAAGCTCAATACCAAGCGCGAACGGGTGGCCCTGCATAGAGAGGATCAATATAGTTATTTGAATACACAGCCTTCTGCATCGTTCTCTTCGACGTCGCTCACAGAACAGGAAGATGTCGATACGATCTATTTTGCCGGTTGTATGACCCATTTAACACCTGCCACCAAATTGGCGATGGTAAAAATACTCGAAACTTCGGGAGAGCATTTCAAGTTCATTGACGAAGATGGTTCGATTTGTTGCGGGCGTCCTGTTTTGCTTGCAGGAGCCGGTAAATCAGCCGAGGCTTTGATGAAAAAGAATACCGAACTATTCAATCAAACGAATGCCAAAACATTGGTAACCTCCTGCCCGATTTGTTATAAATTCTTTAATGAGAATTATTCGCTAAACATGAGAGTATTGCACCATTCGCAATATATCGACGAACTCTTGAAAGCCGGAAAGATACACGTGAAGACTACAGATAGCAAGATGGTGTTTCATGACCCATGCGAATTGGGGCGCAATTCCGGTGTTTACGATGAGCCACGCCGAGTTTTGAAAGCGGTAGGAGATTTGCAGTCTACAAATTTCGACGGAAAAGATTCGTTGTGCTGCGGACACAGTGTTGCGGCAGAGGCGCTGCCATACCGCAAACGCCGTGTGATGGCCGAAGATGCTGCCGAGAAACTCATTGCCAATCATCCCGACATTCTTGCAACGGCTTGCCCTGCGTGCAAAAAAGCATTTGCGGAAACAAATAAAGTTGAAGTGAAGGATTTGGCGGAGATTGTGGCCGAAAATTTAATTTAGCGAATAGTGAGTGGTGAAACGTAGCTTCCACATATTAATCTTGAATCTAACGTGCATCGCCACGTTGATGCTACTATGCGCCTGTCCGAACAAACCGCCGAAGCCTATATCGCCAAGACCTTACACGATTGAAATTCCGAACTATTTCCCAACCGTTTTAAACCTGCCTTCGGATAATCCGATGACGGTTGAGGGCATTGAGTTGGGACGTCATTTGTTCTATGAAGGGCGGTTGTCCGGGCGAATAGAGCCTGACTCCATGATGAGTTGCTATTCGTGCCATCGGCAAGAAAATGCGTTTGAAGGAGGCTTGGATAATCCGTATTACCAAAACGGAAAGATGATTGGCTTAACCGGAATCGAAACGCCTCATGCGATGCTTCCGCTAATCAACCTTGTGTTTCAGAACAACGGCTATATGTGGAACGGTATGCTGCACGCATCCAATCCGAATTATGGCAACTCGAATTACGGCATACCGGCACAAGAACCCTACAACCTTAAGAATCTCGAATCGTTTGTGTGGATGATGATTGCCGCACCTCACGAAGTGAATGGAACGATAGATAAGAGTGTGAATTTAATCGCTTCGCTTCCGCAATACCCTCCCATGTTTGAAGTTGCCTTTGGAACGCCCGAAGTTACGATGGATAGAATTTGCAAAGCCATTGCTCAATTCGTACGCACGTTGATTTCGGCGGACTCTAAGTTTGACAAATACCTGCAAGGACAGGTGCGACTGACCGACGAGGAGATGGCCGGATACCGTTTGTTTTCCACCGAAAGGGCGGATTGCTTCCATTGCCACGGCGGCGATGGAAATGTGCTGTTTTCTATCTATGATTATTCTAACAACGGATTAGATGCCACCCACAGCGACCCACGCGACCGCTCGTCCATCACCCTAAAGCCGCAAGACATCGGCAAATACAAAATCCCAACCCTCCGTAATATTGCGCTGACGGCGCCGTATATGCACGACGGACGATTTACGACACTCGATGAGGTGATTGATTTTTACAGCGAAGGACTGATGTGGTCGGCCACCATCGACCCGCTTATGAAACAAATTCGGCACGGCGGCGTGCAACTCACACCTGCCGAAAAACGCTATCTGAAAGCCTTTTTGCATACCTTGACGGATTCAACTTTTATCACAAATCCTAAATTTTCTAAACCAAAATAATTTATTAAAGAAATGAACATAAAATCACTTAAAGAAACCAATCTGGATACTATAATCAAGGCCTTCGGTCAGGCATTTGCCGATTATGACGTTCAGATTAATGCCGAAGAACTCAAGGCCATGTGGAAACGGCGCGGCTTTTGTCCCGATTTATCGTTTGCCGCATTTGAGGGCGATACTATCGTGGCCTTCACGTTGAATGGCATTGGAAATTTCAACGGAACGAAGATGGCTTATGACACCGGAACGGGTACATTGAAAGACTATCAAGGGCAAGGCTTGGCTACAAAAATCTTTGAGTATTCAATTCCTTATCTAAAAGAAGCCAACATCCGGCATTACCTCTTGGAAGTGTTGCAACATAACACAAAAGCCGTTTCCGTATACCGGAACATCGGCTTTGACGTTACTCGCGAATTGAATTATTTCTTCTGGACTGATGAAACGGCCGGCAACGTTGAAAAAAGTCTTAAAGTCCCATGTACAATTGAGGGAATCAACATCGAAAAGTATCGTTCCGTTTCGGATTTTTGGGATTTCGTCCCATCATGGCAGAACAGCTTTGAATCTATTCAACGGGCGAAAGACGATTTTATCAGTCTCGGCGCATTTGTTGACCGGAAATTGGTGGGCTACTGCATATTTGAACCCAATTCGGGCGATGTAACTCAAATCGCCGTAGACAAACCCTTCCGAAGAAAGGGCATCGCTTCACGATTACTTCAAGACGTAAGCAAACTCAATAAGACAACCAAGACCAAACTCCTAAACACAGATACGACATGCGCCTCTATCGTTGAATTTCTCAAATCAAAACATATTGAAATTGCAGGGAAACAATTTGAGATGATAAAGGAATTATTGTAGGGGCGCGATTAATCGCACCCCCTACAATCGGATAGCGGATTTCCGCAGATTTGGTGCAAGCTCTCAAAATTTGAAATGCCTTGCACCACTTGGTGCAAAGCCGTCGCAGATTTGCAACAGATTTGCATCACTTGGTGCAAGGCTGTCACAGTTTTGAAACAGATTTGCACCATTTAGTGCAAGGCTGTCGCAGATTTGCAACAAGATTGCACCACTTAATGCAAAGCCGTCGCAAGTTTGCAACAGGTTTGCACCAAGTGATGCAAGGTTCCCGCAGTTTTGCAACGGGGGTGAAAAAGGTATAAGATGGCGAAATGTATCTCCTTTGACTGCTTATTCCTCCGAAAACGAGTAGGGGAGGTCGGCTTTGTCGATGCTGCGAGTTTTATTCGGTTTGGCCGACATCGAAAACTCAATCTTTGCGCCGCCCACAAGTTGCTCGTGGGTGAAATAGGTTTTAGAATAAGACTTGCCGTTAAGGTTTAAGGTTGAAATATAACGATTGGCAGCGTTATTATCACGAGCATTAATCTCAATCTTGCGCCCGTTGCCAAGATTCACGGTTACATGGTCAAACAAAGGGCTACCAATGACATATTCGCCCGAACCCGGACACACAGGATAGAATCCCATCGCCGAAAACACATACCATGCCGAAGTTTGCCCATTATCCTCATCACCACAATACCCATCAGGCGTTGCCGAATAGAGTTTATCCATCACCTCACGCACCCATCCTTGCGCTTTCCACGGCTCACGCGAATAATTGTAAAGATAAATCATGTGTTGGATAGGTTGATTCCCGTGTGCATAATTGCCCATGTTCATGATTTGCATCTCACGGATTTCGTGAATCACACCGCCGTAATAACTCTCGTCGTAGAGCGGCGGCATCACAAACACCGAATCAAGCATAGCGTTGAACGCCATTTCGCCGCCCATCAACTTAATCAATCCGGCCGGGTCGTGAAACACACTCCATGTATAATGCCAACTATTGCCTTCCGTAAAAGCATCGCCCCATTTCAGCGGGTTAAACGGCGATTGAAAAGAGCCATCGGCATTGCGCCCACGCATCAAACCCGTTTCTTTATCGAAAAGATTGCGATAATTCATCGCACGCTGTGCAAAAGGTGCGATTTCGCTTTCAGCTTTTCCCAATTTCTTACCAAGCTGGTAGATGCACCAATCGTCGTAGGCATATTCAAGCGTTCGAGCAGCACTTTCGTTGATGCCAATATTATAGGGCACATAACCGAGCGAGTTGTAATGCTCAAATCCCCAACGTCCGGTAGATTTCACCGTTGGATGAACAGCATTTGCACCACTCACAACAGCCTTCCACAAAGTTTCAATATCGTATCCACGAATACCATTAATATAAGCATCGGCCACCACCGACGCCGAATTATTACCCACCATGCACCCCCGATGTCCAGGGCTTGCCCATTCCGGCAAAAAGCCACTCTCGAGATACGTGTTGACCAATCCCTCTTGCATCTTGGCCGCCATTTCGGGATAAACCAGATTCAAGAACGGAAACAGCGAACGAAAAGTGTCCCAAAAACCGGTATCCGTAAAAAGATAACCCGCAACCACCTTGCCGTTGTGCGGACTGTAGTGAACCACTTTGCCTTCGGCATCAACTTCCGAAAAGTTACGAGGAAAGAGCACAGAGCGATAAAGGCAAGAATAAAACGTGCGAAGATTATCCACATTATCGTCTTGCACCTCAATGCGCCCAAGCACTTCGTTCCAACGGTTGCGCCCACGCTCAACAACTTTATCGAAAGAATCCTTGCCCAATTCTTGCAGATTCAGCACCGCTTGTTCCGCACTGATAAACGACGAAGCCACGCGCGCATGAACCACCTCGCCCTTTTGAGTGGCAAAACCAATGATAGCTCCTGCGTGATTTTCGGTAACCTCATTGAAATTCTCCATCGGCGTTCCATTGCGCACTCCGGCCGTATATTCAAACGGTTTGTCAAACTCGATAACGAAATAATTGCGAAAATTATTAGGCACACCACCACTGTTGCGAGTCGTATAACCTGTTATTTGCCGTTTCTCAGGATTAATTTTAACGTATGAACCACGATCAAAAGCATCAATCACAACATAAGAATGCTCATTTTGCGGAAACGTAAAGCGAAACATCGCCGCCCGTTCCGTAGGCGCTATTTCCGTTACAACATCATGGTCGGCCAAATAAACTTTGTAGTAATACGGGCGAGCATCTTCCGCTTTGTGCGAAAACCAACTCGCACGCTCATCCTCATTAAAAGTCGGCTTGCCCACAACAGGCATCAGCGAAAATTGACCATAATCATTAATCCACGGACTCGGTTGATGCGTTTGTTTAAAGCCACGAATTTTATCCGCATCGTAGGTATACGCCCAACCATCGCCCATCTTCCCCGTTTGCGGCGTCCAAAAATTCATCCCCCACGGCATCGCCACAGCAGGATACGTATTTCCATGAGACAAGGAAATCTTCGATTGTGTGCCAACAAGAATATTCACATAATCAACCGGATTGTTAGCGGCAGCGATTGTTGTAGATAGAGTAAGCGTTGTGGTAAGTAAGGTAAGAAATGCTTTTTTCATGTTCTTTTTATGCCATGATGGCTTCAATTTCTGCAACAGTTTTTGGAATAGGTTTGCCTAAAACACGGCAACCGTTTTTGGTAATCAAAATATCGTCTTCGATGCGGATGCCGCCGAAATCGAGGTATTTTGCCACCTCATCATAGTTGATATATTCCGTAAATTTCTGTTCGTTGTTCCATTGTTTAATCAATTGTGGAATGAAATAACAGCCGGGCTCTACGGTAATCACAAAGCCTTCTTTCAATTTCTTTCCACAGCGCAAATAGGCTGTGCCAAATTCTCTGGCGCGTGTGATTTCATCGTCGTAGCCAACATTGTCTTCGCCGAGATTTTCCATATCGTGAACGTCCAAGCCCATCATGTGTCCTAAGCCGTGCGGCATGAATAGGGCATGGGCACTTTTTTCAACGGCTTTGAGCATATCGCCTTTCATCAAGCCAAGTTTTTTCAAACCTTCGGCAATGGTAAGGCATGCCACAAAATGAATATCTCGGTAGCTCATTCCGGGTTTGCAAAGCTGAATACTTTTCAGATTTGCATCCAAGACAAGTTCATAGATGGCTTTCTGACGTTCGTTGAATTTACCGCCAACAGGAACACTTCGTGTGATGTCGGAGCAGTATACGTTGTCCAATTCTGCACCGGCATCGAGTACCAACATGCGGCCTTCTGCAAGTTTATTGCCGTGATAATGGTTGTGCAAGGTTTGTCCGTTGATGCTGCAAATTACCGGAAAAGAAACAGTGCCGTTGTGTTCCATTGCAATGCCTTCGACACGTCCGGCGATTTGATATTCGTAAGTATCCGTATTTTTCGCCATCTTCATCATTTCCGTATGCATCAAATAGGCTACGTCTACCGCTTTTTCGATTTCGACAATCTCGTAATCGGCTTTGACTTCACGTTGTTTGACGATGGCACGGATTAGTGCTTTGGAGGCATGGTTGGCCATTAAACATTCGTGGAAGCCTAACATCTTACAGATTTGTTCTTTGGTTTCGCCACGATACGGATTGCAAAAATGGATATGACGACCGTCTTTCACGGCTTTCTCAATCAAGGTTGACAATTCGGATAAGGGCGCAGAGTGTGTTACGCCAACAGAGGATGCCAATTCGGCAACCGTTGGCATATCGCCCATCCAAATGATGTCGTCCATGTCAAAATCATTGGCAAACAACCAATCTTGTCCACTTTCAACATCTAAAACACCAATAAAATCGGGTTTGTTCAAACCAAAAAAATACAAGAAATTACTATCCTGCCTAAAGCGATACGTGTTTTTGGGATAGTTAAAAGCAGCTTCTTGATTGCCCGGTAGCAGAATTAAGCCGGATTTCACATCCGAACGAAGCTGTGCTCTGCGATTGATGTAGACTTCTTTTGTAAACATGATGATTTGTTTTTGAAGTAAGGGCGCGACATATCACGCCCTTACGTTAATATTTATTCTGATTTCAAACATTTATAAACCCAACCGGCACACATGGCACCAACGATAGGCACGATAATGAATAGCCATACTTGGCCTAAGGCCCAATTGCCTTCGGCAAAAATGGCTTGACTGATACTTCTTGCAGGATTCACAGATGTGTTTGTTACGGGAATGCTGATCAAGTGAATCAACGTAAGCGCTAAACCGATGGCTATTCCGGCAAATTTGCCGTTAGCATTTTTGTCGGTTGCGCCAAGAATGATGATTAAGAAAAAGAAGGTCATCACAAATTCAGTAACCAAAGCAGCTACTATACCAAAACCTCCCGGAGAGTGTTCGCCGTAGCCATTTGCAGCAAAGCCGTCAATAGATTTGTCGCCGCTTTTTAGGATTAGGAATAATACTGCGGCCGCAGCAATTGCGCCTAATACTTGAGAACAAACATACGGTAAAATGTCTTTCCCGTTGAATTTTCCACCTGCCCACAAACCGAATGTTACGGCAGGGTTGAAATGTCCGCCTGAAATGTGTCCAACCGCATAAGCCATTGTTAAAACGGTTAAGCCAAACGCCAAAGCGATGCCTAAAATTCCGACATACGAAGATGCCAATACGGCTGTTCCGCAGCCTCCGAGCACGAGCCAAAAGGTGCCTAAAAATTCAGATAGATTTTTTTTCATGATAATTATGTTGTTATGTGTTTAGAATGATACAAATGTACGACTTTTTTTGAAATGGTGCAATCTTTTTTTGAAATTTAACCGTGATTTGGTTAAATAATCACACCACTTCCCAAACACAATTTAGCGTTTTCATCATAAATCACGCCAAATTGCCCGGATGCAATGCCTTGAATTTTGTCGTCGGATTGGATGGTATAGATGTCGCCGGTCTTGCGAAGCTTCCCGTGCGTGAAATCAGGCGTGTGTCTAATCTTAAACATGATGTCTTTTTCATCGGAAAAATCGCCCCAAATATCTTTTGTGATAAATTCAAAGCCTTGCAGATGAACGGTTTTGCCATATTGTGTTTCAGGATCATAGCCGCGCGAAGCATAGATGACGTTGTTTTCAATGTCTTTTCTCACGCAAAACCAAGGGCCGCCGCTTAATCCAAGCCCTTTGCGCTGTCCGATGGTGTGAAACCAATAGCCTTTGTGTTTGCCAAGAATTTGTCCAGTTTCGTTATCCACAATCAAACCGTCTTTTTCGCCTAAATAGCGACGAATAAAATCGTTGTAATTGATTTTCCCCAAAAAACAAATACCTTGACTATCTTTTCGAGTTGCGCTGGGCAAACCTGCTTGCAGAGCCATTTCTCGAACTTCACTTTTGAGCATATCGCCAATCGGGAACATCAATTTTTGCACTTGCATGGTGTTGATTTGGCCTAAAAAATAGGTTTGGTCTTTTACTTTGTCTTTGGCGGTGGATAGATAGACTTCATCTGCAATTTCAGTCGTTGTAGCATAATGTCCGGTGGCAATTTTATCAAATTGATGACCGTATTTTTCTTCAAAACTTCCGAACTTAATCATTTTGTTGCACATCATATCCGGATTGGGCGTTTGCCCTCTGCGAACCGCTTCAATCGTGTATTTCACCACATTTTCCCAATACTCTTCATGCAACGAAACAATCTCGAATCTGCAACCGTATTTTTTCGCAATATAGGTTG
>JAITVC010000187.1 GCA_031286005.1 Bacteroidales bacterium | reverse complement strand
TATCTTTCGGAACATGAGGTTGATTTCAAAAATATTGATGACTTACGTGGGTTTTCCAAATATTGCAATGCTTTGATGCTTGCAAAATAATGTGGGATTTGGTAGTTGATTTTGCTATTTATTAGAAACATTTTTGTGTCTTTACAGCTGGACACAAAAACAAGATACCACTTTGGTTGTTGGGGTTACTATATTGACAATTTAATTGCTGTTAATTTAATGGCCATTAAAATAGGGTGCAAGATTATTCAAATAACCAAATTTTGTCTTTGAGAAAAATGATTGGCTGATGGCTTGCGTTGGTCGTATTTTTTTTGTACCTTTGCAGAAAAAAAGAAAAAAACAATGATAAAAAAACTTCTTATTATCGGCGCAAACGGCCAAATTGGTTCTGAACTGACATTGGCGTTTCGCAAAATTTATGGCAACGACAATGTAATTGCTACAGATTTGAATCCGGCATTTAAATCGGAAATTGCAGAGCATGGTCCAACCGACCAATTAGACGTGTTAGATCGTGCTAAATTGGAGTTGTTGATTGATAAATACCAAGTGGACGGTATTGTGCATTTGGCCGCTATCCTTTCGGCTGTGGGTGAGAAGAATCCGCAATTGGCTTGGAATATCAACATGAACGGTACGTTGAATGTGCTTGAAGCAGCTCGTGTAAAGGGTATCAAACGTATTTTTATGCCGAGTTCTATCGCTGCTTTTGGGCCAACTACACCGTTTGACCATACGCCACAAGATACTATTTTACAACCTACAACTATGTATGGCGTAACGAAAGTTGCCGGTGAATTATTGGCCGATTATTATGTTCAAAAATACGGTATGGATATTCGCGGTGTGCGCTATCCGGGTATTATCAGTAATGATACGCTTCCGGGCGGCGGAACAACCGACTATGCTGTTGCGATTTTTTATGATGCTGTGAAATTCCATAAATATGAGTGTTTCTTGAAAGAGGACACGATGTTGCCGATGATGTATATGCCCGATTGCTTGAAAGCAACAACGGATTTGTTTCAAGCTGATTTCGGCAAACTGAAACATCATTCCGGTTTTAACTTGGGAGCATTCAGTATAACACCGAAAGAGTTGGCGGCTTCGATTCGCAAGTTTATGCCGGATTTTGAAATTACTTATAAACCAGACTTTCGTCAAGCGATTGCCGATTCATGGCCAAACTCTATTGATGATAGCGCTGCGCGCGAAGAATGGGGCTGGAAACCGCAATTTGACTTGGATGCGATGACGGAAGATATGCTGAAAGTTATCGGCGAGAAATTCAAACGCGGATTAATCTAAGTTTAATTAGCCAAACGCAGAACTAAAACTAAATGTATGAAAAAGTTTATTGTCCTAATAGCCTTAGTGTTAGCCGGAGTTTCAGTCGAAGCGCAAGATGACAGAGTGCACGAAGTTAAATTGGATGCCGTGTATCTTTTTACTGGAACGATCAAAGCCGATTATGAGTATTTATTAGGCGATTATATGACTGCGGGCGGTTCGGTATTGTTCAATTTCTATTCTAAGAATCCGGTTTCTAAAGCGCATGTGCTTGGATTGTTCCGAATTTATCTTGGGGATAAAAACGACAATCAGTTATCCGGTCTTTATTTTGAAGGAAATTTGGGTTTACATGCCGGACAGGGGCTTGACTTTAAAGGTGATTCTTATTCGGCGTTTGGTATGGGTCTTGCGGCTGGTTACAAATGGGTTTTCCCAAAACCGGGACTTACGATTGATTTATATGGTGGTATTGGCCGTTTGTTCGACAAAGAAGAAGGTGGATTTTATCCACGTGTTGGAGCGTGTATCGGGAAACGGTTTTAAAGTCTTTTATCGCAAAATATCATAAAACATCTGCTGGATTTCCGTGCGGATGTTTTGTTTTATGAGTTTGTTGTTGGCGGCCGTTGGATTTACACGGTTAGACAGAAAAATATACACGAGTTGATTTTCGGGATCAGCCCATACTATGGTACCGGTAAAACCGGAATGTCCGAAACTTTTTAACGATGCCGACAAACAGGTTGCGCTATTGGCTAAATCATCCGAAGGTTTGGCAAAACCAGCACCTCGGTGGCTATTCGATAAAATACGTTGAGTGAATAAATCGACGGTTTCTTTGGATATATAGCGCCGTTCTTGATATTCGCCGTGATTGAGGAGCATTTGCATGATAACGGCCAAATCTTCGGCATTACTGAATAAACCAGCCGAGCCGCCTACGCCGCCAAGCATGGCAACAGTAGGGTCGTGCACAAATCCATGTACTAATTGTTTGCGAAATGAGGTATCATTTTCCGTTGGAATAATCTGCGAAAGCGGAAATTTCTTAGTTGGATGAAAGGTGGTATGACTTAGATTTAAAGGCGTGTAGAAACTGTCGGTTACGTATTTGTCCAAAGATTCCCCGCTCAATTCCTCGACTAATTCGGCCATTAGGAAGAATCCCAAATCACTATATTTATACACTTTTTTTGGTAAGAGCGAACTTTTTACAATATCTTCGCGAATTTGTGTCT
>JAITVC010000024.1 GCA_031286005.1 Bacteroidales bacterium | reverse complement strand
GAGTGTTTGATTTGCAAATATACAAAAAGTTTTCTAACTGCGCAAGTTTTTTTATTTGCCCACTAATCACTTTTCATTAATCACTAATCACTATTTTTTTGTATCTTTGCAACTCAAATTATACCTTTATGAACACAATTCGGAAACTAACTATCGCCCTTGTTGCCCACGATATGCGCAAGGCAGATATGGTTGAATGGGCTATTTTCAACGCCCATTTTTTAAGTCATCATCATTTGGTTTGCACCGGCACCACAGGCGGTTTAATTCAAGATGCGTTTAATCAAAAGGGGATTCCGGCTGAGATTACCTGCATGAATTCCGGCCCGATGGGTGGGGATGCGGAAATTGCAGCTTTGGTAGTGCGCAAACAAGTGGATTTGGCTATTTTCCTTATCGACGATTTGAGTGCGCAACCTCACGAGGCCGATATTCAGATGCTTTTGCGCCAATGCCGCATTCACAACGTGCCTATCGCCTGCAACCGTTATAGTGCGGATTTGATGATTACAAGCACGCTTTGGAACGAAAAAGATTACGTTCCTACGACCCCCAAATATATTCGATTTAATCGGAATTAGAAATTCAAATCTCGCTTTCCGGCTTTGATTTGGACTAACTTTTCACGAGTTAAGGCTTTGGTTTTCTCGTCATCGATTTGTTCGATTTCACGTTCAATCAATGTCCAACCTTTTTCCGCTGTGGCTGGATTGGCGTAGTCTTCCAAATATTCGGCCAACGTTAAAATGGCATTCGGCGTACAAAAACGTTTTATGAAACCGGGTACGGAAAACTCCATGAAATGCTCTCCCGTTCGGCCTTTGCGGTAACACGCCGTGCAGAACGACGGCAAATATTGTTTTTCTATCAACTCTTCCATCAATTCGCCCAACGAGCGATTGTCATTGATTTGGAACTGCTCACGATTTAAATCCTGTTCTTCATTCTTGGTTTCGGAATACGAGCCTAATTCCAATTTTGTGCCGCCATCCATTTGTGAAACGCCGTATTGCAACGCTTCATCACGGATAATGCTGGATTCTCGTGCCGTCAGAATTAGTCCTGTATAAGGTACCGCCAAGCGCAAAATCGCTATCAGTTTCACGAAATCACTATCATCCACACGGTATTCATCCGAAAGATTGGCATCCGAGAAATCTTGAATGCGAGGGAACGAAATCGTGTGCGGGCCTACATTGTAGCACGCCTCCAAGTGGTTAGTGTGGCGCACTAAACTCATCACTTCGAACCGCCAATCGTACAGTCCGAACAACGCACCTATGCCGACATCGTCTAAACCGGCCTCTTGCGCACGGTCTAACGATGTGAGGCGATAATCATAATCCATCTTTTTACCACCTAAATGATAGGTTTTATAGGCATCGGGATGATAAGTTTCTTGAAAGATTTGATAGGTACCAATTCCGGCTTCTTTCACGGTGCAAAACCCCTCTATATCCAAGGGAGCGGCGTTGATATTAACCCGTCGGATTTCGCCGTTGCCTTGTTTGGTTGCATACACCACTTTCGCCGTGTGCGCAATATAGTCCGCATTGTATTTCGGATGTTCGCCATAAACTAAAATCAAACGTTTTTGGCCATTATCTTCGAGGGCTTTCACTTCGTTTACAATCTCCTCGTCGGATAAGGTTACTCGCACGGCTTCTTTATTCGACGCACGGAAACCGCAGTATTGGCAGTTGTTCACACATTGATTGCCAATATAAAGCGGCGCAAAAAGCACAATGCGATTGCCGTAAACTTGCTGTTTCAACTGCGTTGCACCGTCTTTGATTAGGCGGATGGATGCGTCATCTTTGGCGTTAATCAACACAGCCGTTTCTTGCAACGAAAGGCGTTGCTTTTGCAGTGATTTTTCGATGACACGTTTCACGCTTTCGGGCGTGGATACAGTATTTTTGAGAATGTCCCAGATTTCGCCGGCATCAATAAACGATTGCATCGGGGCATCGGGAATGTTGTATGATTGTGGTGTGAATTTCATATTGATTGTATTTTTTTATTTTACCAAGGACTATCATTGTCTTCCGGCATATCATTCAAACTGGATTGCACGGTGATGAACGAGCCGCCGCCTTCAAATCCGCTGTTGGGCGCTATGGTGTCGCTTTGCGAGAATGTGCCAAGATGCGTATCGGAATAATCCGGATTGTCGAATTTGGCAAATTCTTTAATGAATTTCAAACGGGCGTAACCGGTCGGGCCGCTACGGTGTTTCTCCAACAAAATATCGGCCATGCCTAACATGGAATTGCCGCTTTCGTCTTCGGTTTGACCGTAATATTCCGGACGGTGAATGAACATTACAATATCCGCATCCTGCTCAATGGCGCCGGATTCACGCAAGTCGGACAACTGTGGTTTCTTACTGTTTCCGCGCGTTTCCACTGCACGGCTAAGCTGCGACATGGCCAGCACCGGAATCTTTAATTCTTTGGCCAGCGCTTTCATTTGTCGTGAAATCTTACTGATTTCCTGCTCGCGGTTGCCACGTGTGTCGGCGCTTCCTTGCATCAATTGCAAGTAGTCGATGAACACCATTTGGATGTTGTGTTTTTGTTTCAAACGGCGGCATTTTGCACGCAATTCAAACATATTCAGAGCGGCCGAATCATCAATAAAGATAGGCGCTCGTGCCAAAGCATCGGTTTTTGTGGTGATTTGTGTCCACTCGTAATCTTGCAGTTGACCGGTTTTCAGTTTTTGTGCATTCAGTCCGGTTTCGCTTGAAATCAAACGGGTAACCAATTCCTGCGCCGACATTTCTAACGAGAAAAAGGCTATAGGTTTGTTTTGTTGAACGGCGATATTTCGTGCCATCGACAAGGCAAACGCTGTTTTACCCATCGCAGGACGTGCGGCCAGAATTATCAGGGTTGATTTTTGGAAGCCATTCGTTAGACGGTCGAGCGATGTGAAACCCGAAGGAACTGCATTGGCGCTAATTCCATCTTCGTGCGAACGGGATGATTTGACTTCCTCAATCACTTCCCGAATCAGCGTGCTCATGTCCGAATAGTCGGTTTGGAAACTCTTTTCGCCAATGGCTAACAAATCTTTTTCAGCATTATCCAGCATTTCGAGTACATCAACCGTTTCGTCGTAGGCATTTTTGGTAATATCGGCTGAAATCCGAATGAGTTCACGTTTGATATAGTTTTGTGCAACAATCCGTGCGTAATACTCGGTATTGGCCGTTGATGCCACACGATTAGTCAGTTGCGAGATATAATAAGCGCCACCAACTTCTTCGAGTTTTGCGAGTTCACGCAGTTTATTGGTTACCGTTAAAATGTCAACCGGCTGCGACTCGTGAAAGAGCATCGCAATGGCTTCAAAAATCGTTCTGTTTTCTGGTTTATAGAAAAATTCGACTTTGACGGCATCAATCACATTCGTCAACGCATCCTGTTCGAGCATCAAAGCGCCCAAAACGGCTGCCTCCATGTCCAAGGCCTGCGGAGGTAATTTTCCTTGTTCGATAAATGCTTGGGGTTGTGTGGTTCGTATATACTTTCCCGTCGTTTTTCTCGTATTTGCATTAATAATTTCCATGGTGCAAAGATACGAATTATTAACATTTTTTTTGGTAATTGTTAATAACTTTTTCTTTTCAGTTCTTGGTCAAATTCATTTTACATCGGTTTCCCCAACTCCACCCAAAGCCTCTCAGCATTTTCAAGATCTTCGGGAACGTCGATAGCCACGCCTTTGTGGGCTTTGGCTTCGACCATGCGAACGGTCATGCCCATTTCCAAATAGCGGATGCACTCTTGACGTTCGCTCAGTTCCATAGGCGATGGCGGCGTGGATGCAAAGGCGAGCAGGGCTTTTCGAGTAAAAGCATATAGACCGAGATGTAAATAATAGGGCGGAAATTCGGGCGTGGTTACATCAGTGGTTTGTGGTGTCAATTTTCGTGAAAACGGAATTGGTAAACGTGAGAAATAGAGAGTATTCATATTCTTATCAAGCACCACTTTCACATAATTTTCGTCAAAAATATGCGACACATTGGTTAACCGTTGCACAACACTAACCACATCTATGTTAGCCGCATGTTCACCACGAAACGGCGCAATCAGTTTTTCCAACGTTTCGCGATTGGTAAACGGCTCATCACCTTGCACATTCACCACAATATCCACATCGGGCAATTGTTGCAGAGCTTCGGCGATACGGTCGCTTCCGCAACTGTGCTCGGTGCGATTGAGGATAGCTTGTCCACCCGCATCCACAACGGCATTGTAGATGATTTCGCTATTGGTTACCACATAAACTTCGTCGAACAATTGCGTCTCTTTGGCGGCTTGATAAGTGCGCACAATCACCGGTTTACCGTGAAGCAATTTCATTAATTTTCCATCGAAGCGCGACGCATCGTAACGTGCGGGAATTAGGGCTGCAATTTTCATTTATAGATTTTTTCGCAAAGATACGATTTTTTTTCGTACCTTTGCAAATGTCTATGAAAAAAACAAATTTAATTTACGGCATCCGCCCAATCATCGAAGCCATTTTGGCCGGAAAAGAAATCGATAAACTGTTCATTCAAGTTGGCCTAAAAGGCGATTTGTACAAAGAACTCAACGAATTAATCAGCGAAAACCGCATTCCCACACAATATGTGCCCATCGAGAAAATCAACAAGCTGGCACCCAACAACAATCAAGGTGTCGTTGGTTTCCTGTCGAATGTATCCTATCAATCGTTGGAAAACGTCATTATGTCAGCCTTTGAAGAAGGGCGAACACCATTAGTCTTGATTTTGGATCGCATCACCGACGTGCGCAATTTCGGCGCCATCGTCAGAACAGCCGAATGCACAGGCATTGATGCCGTTGTCATCCCAAGCAAAGGCGCTGCACAAATCAACGAAGATGCCATTAAAACTTCGGCAGGTGCCGTGCTAAGCGTAAACATCTGCCGTGAAGAAAACCTCAAAACCACCATTCATTTTCTCAAAGCCAGCGGTTTGCAAATGGTGGCCGCCACCGAAAAAGCCCGCATCAACTACACCGAAACCGATTTCACAAAACCCACCGCCATCATCATGGGCTCAGAAGAAGACGGCGTTTCCAACGAGTATTTGAAGTTGTGCGACACCCAACTCCGCATTCCATTGTTAGGCAAAATCCAATCCCTCAATGTTTCGGTAGCCTGCGGGGTGATGCTTTATGAAACGGTTAGACAAAGGAGTAATCAATAACCATAAAAAACGGCACCATTTTGGTGCCGTTTTTCGTATAGGGTAGCTGTACAGTAGGTGTACAATAGCTGTACACTCCCCAGAGTTAAAAATTCTGCTCAAAAGACGACTCATTTCCGGGTGTGTCCGAAGCAAAAACTTCAATTTTGTCGCCTTCCAAATTGTCATTCACGTTGGAGGCTGTGAATAGAAATTC
>JAITVC010000288.1 GCA_031286005.1 Bacteroidales bacterium | reverse complement strand
TATGATTTACGAAGCCAACAACAAAGGTTTGCTTTTTACGGGCAACGAAGAAAAAACTGTTGATACTTACATCGAAAACCTGAAAAAAGATATTCAATCGGCAAAGTACGACCAAACTGTTGAAAAAGGAATGTTGCAGTTTATTCGCGACCTGATTGAACAGAAAGTGCAAATTCGGGTTTATCCTAAACAAAACTTGCACGCCAAAATCTATATTTTCCGTGAAAAAGAGAAACACGCTCATGGCTACGGTTCTGTCATTACAGGTTCGAGTAATTTAACAGACAGCGGTTTGCAACACAATTTTGAGTTTAACGTAGAATTGCGCGAAGATACTGATATTGACTTCGCTACGGAAACTTTTGAAAACCTTTGGCAACAAAGTGTCGAAATAGGTAAAGAGTTTGTCGAAAAACTGAAAACAGAAACTTATCTTAACGACAGTTTCACGCCTTTTGAAATTTACTATAAATTTTTAATTGAATACTTTGGAAAAAGCGTTGAATACGACCCTAATTCGTTGCGCGATATGCCCAAAGAATACAAAAAACTTACTTATCAGGCAGATGCCGTGAGCGATGGTTATGCCAAATTGGAAAAACACAACGGCTTTTTCCTTTCCGATGTGGTGGGACTTGGCAAAACGGTTGTAGCAGCGCAAATTGCCAAAATTTTTTTCTATTATAACGGTTTTCCCGATTATTTGTCGAAAACATTAGTAATTTGTCCGCCTGCGCTGTACGACAACTGGAACGAAACATTTGAAAAATTCGGCATAAACGATTATAAAATCTATACTAACGGCAGTTTGCATAAGATTCGTGATGTTCGCAAATACGATTTGGTCATTGTGGATGAGGCGCACAAATTCCGCAACGATTCGGCAGAAATGTACAACGCTTTGCAGAAAATATGCAAAACGCCAACCCGCAGAGGAGCACAGAAAAAGGTGATGCTTGTTTCGGCAACTCCGCTTAATAATCGTCCCGAAGACATTGCCAATCAGGTCTATCTGTTTCAGGACAAAAAGGATTCAACGCTCGAAATATGCAACTTACAGCATTTTTTTGCACCGAAAATAAAGCGATATAACGAATTGAAAAAGGAGAGTAATGTGCGGAAAATGGCAGACGGTGTGAAAATTTTGTATGACGAAATTCGTAAATACGTTATTGAGCCGCTAACAGTTCGCCGAACTCGCACAGACTTGGAACAAAACGCAGCGTATAAAAAAGATTTGGACGAGCAGGGAATAAAATTTCCTGTGGTAAAACAGCCTCAAAAAATATTTTATCAACTTGACAATGAGCTTGAAGTGCTTTATGATACTACTATTAGGATTTTACGCGATGAATTGAAATATTACCGCTATCAGGCAATAAAATTTCTTGTTCCCGAAAAAAAAAAGAAATATAAAAATGCAGAATTGGCATCGTTGCAGTTAAAATTCATTATGAAAACTTTGCTCGTCAAACGCCTTGACAGCAGTTTTTATGCTTTTCGCGCCTCGCTTGGGCGTTTTGCGCAGGCAACGGCAAATATGGTGAGAATGTTTGAGAATAACCGCGTTTTTATTGCGCCAAATGTGGATGTCAATAAATATGTAGAAGAAGACCGCGAAGAAGAACTTTTACAGCATTTGATAAATTTGCAGGATACCGACCCTACGATTGAAATTTGTACGGCAGATGATTTTGAAGAAGGTTTTGTTGATGGCTTGAAAAATGATTTTAATATTTTGCAAAGTCTTGTCAGTGAATGGAAAAAAGTAAATACAGACCCGAAATTGGATATTTTCAAAGATTATTTGAAAAACAAACTTCTGTCTTCAAAAATCAATAAAGAAGGAAAATTAGTTGTATTTTCCGAATCGCAGGAAACAACCGATTATCTCTCCAAAGAGTTGAAAAATTCAGGTTTTGACAAAATTTTGGTGTGTAGCAGCAAAAATAGCAAAGATATTTTTCCACTTATTCGCTCAAATTTTGATGCAAATATCAAAAACGAGGAACAGAAAGACGAATATAACATTGTGATTTCTACCGAAGTATTGGCAGAAGGCGTGAATATGCACCGCGCTAATGTGATCGTGAATTATGATACGCCTTGGAACTCAACGCGGCTTATGCAGCGTATCGGACGCGTAAACCGTATCGGCAGCATGGCAAACGAAGTGCATATTTTTAATTTTTTCCCAACCACCAAAGTGGAAAACGACATTGATTTGCAAAAACGGGCAATTCTTAAATTACAGGCATTTCACAGTGCACTGGGCGAAGACAGCCAAATTTATTCCGATGAAGAGGTTGTTGAAAGTTTTGGACTGTTTGATAAAAACATACAGGAAGGCGCGAAAGACGAAAAACTGAAAATATTGCTCGACCTCCGCAAGTTTAAGGAAGAAAATCCCGAACTGTTTAAGAAAATCAAAAATATGACGCTTCGCGCCCGTACAGGACGAGAAAATACCGAATTGCACGACACGACTATCGCATTTATTCGCAGCGAAAAGCGAAATTCTTTTTTGTTGGTCAAAGAAAATAACGAACCGCAGGAACTCACATTTTTGCAGGCAGAAGATATTTACCGTGCAGGCAACGAGGAAAAATCGGTACCGCTTACCGAAAATCACCATGCGCAAGTGGGAAAAGCCATTGCACATTTCAAGCAGCAATTAGACATTGAAAAGCAGGTGGAGCGTACAATTATTATCACGCAAAGTCCTGCCGAAAAAACGGCAAACAGCTATCTTGAAGCAATTATTAACATGCGGCTTGCCGATAATAAGGAACAGAATATTTTACTTTTGACAAAAGAGGCGATAAATCTGGGTAAATTTCAAAAACTGGCAAAGGAAATCAGCGCCCTGCAAAAAAACTTAAAAAAAGCCTCCATGCCGCCTGCCAAACAACTCGAAGTGGTAATGGCAATCGCTAACAAATATCCTTTGCACGAAAGCGAAGAAAAATATCCTGCGACAGGTGTAGAGAACGATAAAAACAAGGAATACAAAAACTTTTTGCCCGAAATTATCATCAGCGAAAGTTTTCAGTAATGATAAATAGTTATGTTTGCAATTAATTAAAGTAAGTATAATGAACAATATAGAACTCGTAGAATTATTGCAGGAATTAACGGCAATGCCTGTTGAAACCGAATGGGTAGAGTTCAAAATGAATAAAGGCAGCATTATCGACGAGACAATTGGTGAGTATATTTCGGCAATGAGCAATGGGGCTACGGTTGCGAACAAACCGTTTGGATATTTGGTTTGGGGCGTGGAAGATGGAACGCACAGTATCAAAGGTACAAATTTTCGTATTACACAATCGAAGCACGGAAATCAGGAATTGGAACTGTTTTTGAGATTGAACTTGTCTCCAAAAATTAATTTTGAGATTTTTGAGTTTACATACCAGGATTT
>JAITVC010000241.1 GCA_031286005.1 Bacteroidales bacterium | reverse complement strand
AATTAGAAGACATTCCGCTTTAGGAAACCTAACCATTGACGAATTTACAAAACTAAAAAATGTTGCTTAATTCAAAAAAAACGCTTATCTTTGTATCCGGAATTAGTTACGAACTCCATCCCCCTTTAGGAAACATTTTCGGGTTAAATCCAATGTGTCGATAGTCGCTTGTATGTCGGATGTGCAAGCAATAGGGATACCCCAATAGCCTCGCTCGGTTTGTCCGGAAGCATAAAGCGAATCGCCTATAATAGTAATTTGAAGATCTTTATTGACCAACCATCCATAAATTTTAATGCTTTTTCCATTGTTTTCATTCACTCTGGGATCGGAACATAATAAATGATTATTTGCATAAACAAGCGACACTTCGTTGTAATTATCCCAGTCAAGATTATTGATGCCTTTGCCTGCAGGAGGAGGACAAAAGTCGTCTTTAACTGCACAAGCCGAAAAAATACAAGCTATGCACATCCATAGTAATATTTTTGTTGCCTTCATTTTCACCTCTTTTGAAAAACGATCATTTATGCCTCATCGCCTCAACATCCGCCTTCAATCGCTGCAATTCTTTATTCTGATCAATAATATACAACGTCAACTCCTCCACCTTCTTCAATAGCAAGGCATTCATTTCACTCACATTAATGCCGTCGGCCTCCATTTGGGCAGCAGGAGCAACTTCGGGTAAGTGTTTATTGGTCTTTACAAAGTTATCCAAATCTTGCAAATCCATCAACTTATAATCATCTTCAAACACATAATCGCAACCTTGCTCAAGACATACTTTAACTTCACTTGCTCGAACATAGCCTCCAACCCACATATCTCTTTCATAAGAAAGACCATAAGAATTAACATATTTTTCTACTTGTGTTTTTGGGGAGAAAGTCTTATTGCTGATGGCAAAGCTGCCATTATTGAAATACGGTGCAGGATCATGGCTGCAGCGATAGCTATATGTCGTTTGCCCTCTCAACCAAACAACAATTTCAAAAGCTCCGTTGTTTATTGAAGCGTCTTCCCAACCTGCAATAAATGGCCTAACTCCACTTGTTCTATATTGCTTAACATCAGCATCTATGAATTCGGAATTATGGCCATACATGCTAATATGGTATCGAAATGTTGCAACTACAGAACCATGATCTGTGCCATCAGTGTGAACGTAAGGATGTGCAATAGTTAAAATTGTGGCTTCGTGATCCCACCAACCATTATCCACAAATGCAACAGGATAAAACGTATTAACATTTCCTAACACTTTGAAGCTGCCGGAATATGGAGTGCTTACAGCTCTTGCAATACTATTACTTTTGTTTGTATTATTAATGCGTTCTGCTACCAACTGATGAAATGCAGCAGAGTCAGAATAATATCTCAGAGTGTCCAAGACTTTTTGTGTTTGATTAGCTTGTGCCGAGACTGTTAACGTAATTCCAAGCAACAAAACTACAAGGATGCCACGAAGGCTACGAAAAGGTGTTGTTTTCATAAGATTTGTTTTTTTGTTTTAGTTTTAAGATTGAATAATTAATGCCACAAAGTTATGAAAATATTTTGAAATAACCAAATTTTCAAAGCAGAAAAATCGTTTTTTTTTTTTTGTAAATCAATACATTATAAAATCAGCAATAAAAATCACTAAAACATACTGCCAATTCAAAAAAAATCTGTATCTTTGCGGTCCATAACTCATCATTCATCACTCATAACTAACAACAATGAATAGGCATCAACTCCGCTACAACCCCACATCAAGTCCACTACAACTCCATGCCAAGGTATATATTGAATAGGTATTGGCTATGTATTAAGCCGCACCAAGCACATTCCAAGTCCGACCGTGGAGCATGTTCAACTACTTTAGATGATATTAATTCATAAATTTTTCGTATCTTTGCAAAATGCAGTTTAGAGATGTTATAGGCCAACGGGAATTAATTCGGAAATTGACAAGCATGGCGCTTGGCGGACGGATTCCACATGCACAGCTTTTCCTCGGTTATCAAGGCAATCAGAAATTGGCCTTGGCGCTGGCTTATGCGCAGTTTTTGAATTGCAAAAACAAGCAGATTTTCTCAGAGCCAAACGCCGATGGGCTTTTGGCGGATTCGTGCGGAACTTGCCCGTCTTGTATCAAATTCGGGAATCTGGCGCATCCCGACCTGCATTTTTTCTTTCCTAACAACAAAACCAAGTCAATGAAAGAAAGCGATAGCAGCGACTATATGGATGAGTGGCGAAAGATTGTGCAAGAGCGTCATGCGGAGTTTTCTGTGAATCAGTGGTACGATGCGATGGGGCTCGACAATAGTCAAGGCTATATCAACAAACGTGATGTGGACAATGTGATTAAGGCGTTGACCTATAAAAATTTTGAAGCACAAACCAAAGTTATTATTCTGTGGATGGTAGAGAAGTTTTATCACGACATTTCTACACGGTTGCTGAAAGTGTTGGAAGAGCCGTCGGAAGGTACGGTATTTTTGCTAATTTCCGAGAATGCCAATCAAATTCCGGCAACGATTTTATCACGGACACAACTTGTTCGGGTGCCGAAGACTGATGATGCCATTGTTCAACAGTATTTGCAAAAAACATACGAGATTTCATCGGAAGAAGCCATCCAAATCGCTCGCCGTGCCAAAGGCAATTTGCTCGAAGCCGAAACCATTGTGGCACGCACGGATGACGATAATTTCAATCACACTAATTTTGTAGATTGGATGCGCATGTGTTTGACGGTAGACACGGCTCAGATGGATGCCTTTTCTCGTAAAATGCGGGACTTGGGGCGTGAACGGTTGAAACTGTTTCTCAATCATGCGTTGGAAAAAATCCGTTGGGCGGTAATGATGAACTACCACAACGCAGATCAAATCCTAATTTCGCCGGAAGAACGTGCTTGGCTGACGAAGTTTGCCCCGTTCATCCATTCCGCCAACCTAATGAAATTCGTTGCTGAAATCGAAAAGGCCATTTATCACATCGAACGCAATGCCAACGGGCATTTGGTGATGATGGATTTATCTATAAAATTATCCGGATTACTCAAAAAGAAACCCTAATTCATAACGCTTTAAATTCTACATACCCATGAACGAAGACCAATTTCCTACACCAATCCCCGAACAACCCGAATATAACCTTGTCGACGAACGTCCGATGATTATTGAGGACAATAAATACAACATGCGTGGATGCCATTGTGCGCCGTCTTTGGACGACAAATCCCGCGAACGCCAAATGTGCAGTTGTGCGAAATTGGCTACGTTTGATTGGACAAAAGGGTTGACCAAAACCGATGATGTGTGCGACTACAAGGTAATTGAAGTGCGCTTCAAAAACTCACACAAAGATTTTTACCGCATTGGCGAAGTAACGGATGTTTTGGAAGTTGGCGATATTGTTGTGGTGGAAGCCGCAACAGGCTATGATGTCGGTTTAATCACGCTGACAGGGCCTGTGGCACATCTGCAATATCGCAAGCGTCAGAATGTTTTGCCGATGGAGGAATTGCGCAAAGTGTTGCGCAAAGCACGTCCTAATGATGTGGCAAAATGGAATCAGACGATTGATATGGAAAAAGAAACGCAAATCCGAGCACGGAAAATTGCGAAAGACATGGGCTTGAAAATGAAAATCAATGATGTCGAATATCAAGGCGACGGCAGTAAAGCCATCTTTTTCTATACCGCCGATGACCGGGTGGATTTTCGCCAACTCATCAAAGTGTATGCCGAAGAGTTTCGCATCCGGATTGAAATGCGGCAAATTGGCGCAAGGCAGGAAGCAATGCACCTTGGCGGAATTGGCTCGTGCGGACGGGAATTGTGTTGCGTTACCTTTTTAAGTAACTTTCACACCGTTTCCACGCAAACGGCACGCGTGCAGCAGCTTTCGCTGAACCCTCAAAAGTTGGCGGGACAGTGCAGCAAGTTGAAATGTTGCTTGAACTACGAATACGAGATGTATCAAGAGGCCGCAAAAGATTTTCCGGATCCCGAAATTCCGTTGTTTTTCCGAAAAGGAAAAGCCTTTTGGCAAAAAACGGATGTGTTTGCACGAACGATGTATTATTCTTATGTTAATGAACAAAACGAACTGATAGGCTTGTCCGTAGAGGCCGTTCACGAAATTATCAAACGCAATCAGCAAAAAGACTTTCCGGAAAAAATGGAGCATTTTGCCGTGCAGGGCAAGGTGGTACCGAACGATGATGCCGGTATGTTTGAAAATGTGGTTGGACAAGACGACCTAACACGTTTCGACCGGAAGAAAACAGGCCTGCATCATCACTCGAAACAACAACGTCAGTCCCGTCCGAAACTGGTGGCACAAGCGCAGTCGCAACCTCAATCGGAACAATCCCAGCCTCAATCTCGACCGCACCGCTCTGACAATCGTCCGGCTCGTCCGGCTTCAAAACCTATTTTAAAACCTAAAACCGATCCAAATGCGTAAACTATGGATTTTTTTGATAACGTTTGGCTTGATGGCGTGCTCGTCGTCAGACTCTATTTTGTTGAACGATACTAAGGCCATTCCGGAGAATGGCTGGAACATCGCCCAACCCGTTTCCTTTGAAACGGAGATTAAAGATACCATCCAATCGTACGATGTGTACATTACCTTGCGCCACAACACGGATTACGAATGGATGAATTTATTTCTGTTTTTGAAAACGTACTATCCTAATCAAGACTATTCGCGCGATAAATTGGAATGTTTCTTGGCCGACGAAACCGGACGCTGGTTTGGAAAGGGCGGCTCTGTGAAAGATTGCGAAATGTTATTCAAAAAGCAGGTTAGATTTCCGCAAGCCGGACGATATGCGTTTGAATTTACGCAAGGCATGCGAACAGAAAGCATCAAAAATATTATGGATTTTGGAATAAAGATTGTGGAGTCAAAATAATGGAAAGGAAACCTGTTATGACACTAATAAAAAAACTCTGGCTCTATTTCGCCGCTTTTTGGTTCATTGTAATCGTTGTGTTTATCGGCATATCACAAGGCTGGTTTGGCTTTATGCCGTCGCTTGAGGAATTGGAAAATCCGCAAAGCAATTTGGCAACGGAAATCATCTCTTACGATGGTAAAGTGCTGGGAACATACTATGTTGAAAACCGTGCTAACGTGGATTACGCAAGTCTTTCGCCCAATTTGGTCAATGCGTTGATTGCAACTGAAGATTTGCGATTCTACAACCATTCGGGCATTGATATGAAAGCGCTTGCACGGGTGCTTGGAAAAACCGTAATTGGCCGCAAAAGCAGTGCTGGAGGCGGAAGCACGATTACACAGCAGTTAGCGAAAAACTTGTTTCCCAGAAAACGGCAGAACAAGATTTCGATAGCCTTCCGAAAGTTGAAAGAATGGGTGATTGCCGTGAAATTGGAACGCAATTACACCAAAGAGGAAATCATTGCCATGTACTTGAATACGGTGGATTTCGGCAACAATTCATTTGGCATCAAGACGGCTGCCAACACCTATTTTGGTACAACGCCCGACTTGCTTGCCGTTGAAGAAGCGGCCATGTTGGTGGGTATGTTGAAAGCGCCGTCGTTCTACAGCCCAATTCGCAATCCCGAACGTGCCACACTTCGTCGTGAAGTGGTGTTGAACCAAATGCGAAAAGCGGGATTTATTTCGGACGAGGAGTATGACGAGATTCGCCAGCGGCCGTTAGATATGAAGCGGTTCAAACAGCAGGATCATAGAGCCGGTTTGGCCACTTATTTCCGCGAATATCTTCGTGTGTACTTGACGGATTGGTGCAGCAAACACAAAAAACCGGACGGCTCATCGTATAATCTGTATAAAGACGGCTTGAGAATTTATACAACGATAGATTCCCGGATGCAGCGCTACGCCGAAGAAGCAGTGGCCGAGCATTTGGGAAAAGATTTGCAACCTACGTTTTATACATTGATGAAAGGTGTGAAGGATGCGCCGTTCAACGATATTTCGGAAGACGATGTTCAGCGTTTACTCACGCAAGCCATGAAGCAATCCGACCGTTATCGGCAGATGCGGGACGGCGGTGCATCTCAAACCGAAATCGAAGCAACCTTTAAAAAGCCCATCGAGATGCAAGTGTTCACATGGCAAGGCATGAAAGACACCGTGATGAGTCCGTGGGATTCACTCATGTATTACAAGTGGTTTTTGCATTGCGGAATGATGTCTGTTGAGCCGCAAACGGGTTATGTGAAGGCGTATGTTGGCGGAATCAACTATGATCATTTTCAATTCGACAATGTAACCGGCGGCCGCCGTCAAGTAGGGTCAACCTTCAAACCGTTCGTCTATACGATGGCTTTGGCAGAGGGTGATTACACGCCGTGTACACAGGTTCCGAATGTGAAAGTTTGTGTGGAACAACCCAATTTGCCGGATTGGTGTCCGAAAAATTCCAGCAAAGACCGAGAAGGGGAGATGGTAACGCTGAAGTGGGCATTAGCTAATTCGGTCAACTATGTGTCGGCCTATTTAATCAAGCGTTTTTCGCCGCAATCGGTGGTCAATCTGGTTCGCAAGATGGGCGTTGAAGGCCCGATTGAAGCAGTGCCGTCGATTGCCTTGGGCACTTGCGATTTGTCGGTCTACGAGATGGTTGGCGCCATGAGTACGTTTGCCAACAAGGGACTCTTTATACGTCCGATGTTCATTACCGCTATCGAAGACCGCAACGGCGTGATCATAGAGCGCTTTTCGCCCGAACAGCATGAGGCGATGAGTGAACGAACGGCCTACCTTACAACCAAACTCATGCAAGGCGTTGTGGATGGCGGAACGGGTGTGCGGTTGCGCTACAAATATGGCATCACGGCGCCCATTGCCGGGAAAACGGGAACCACGCAAAATCACTCCGACGGTTGGTTTATGGGTTTAACGCCGAACTTGGTAACCGGCGTTTGGGTTGGCGGAGAGGTGCGCTCCATTCACTTTCGCAGCATCACGCAAGGGCAAGGCGCCAACATGGCGTTGCCGGTGTGGGCGATTTATATGCAAAAAGTCTACAACGATTCCAAGATTAATCTGTATCAAGGCGATTTTGAACGTCCCGAAGGTGTAGATGATGAATTTGATTGTTCCAAACAAGCAGAAGATTTGGATGAAAACTTGTTTGAAGACGAATTTTAGTGTGCCTTACAGCATCTCCCACCGAATGCCGTCCTGTGCCCGCAGCCAAGTGAGTTGCCGTTTGGCATAACGTCGTGAGTGAGTTTTGATGTCGGCGATGGCTTGTTCCAATGAAATTTTGTTGTCAAAGTAGTCGAATAACTCTTTGTAGCCAACGGTATTCAACGCATTCAGATGTTTGAACGGATATAAATTTTGGGCCTCATTGAGTAGCCCATCGTTCATCATTATATCCACACGGCGATTGATACGGTCGTTCAACTCCTCTTTATCGCGGTTTAAAGCGATGCGTTCAATCTCAAACGGACGTGTTTTTTTAGGGTTGGTACGAAGTTCGGAATACGGCTTTCCCGTTTGCAAGCACACTTCCAACGCACGGCGCAAGCGTTTGTGATTGGCTAAATCAATTTGATTGTAAAACACAGGGTCTAAAATCTTCAATCGCGAGCGAAGGCCTTCAATACCTTGCGTATCGTAGAGGTTTTGAATATCGGCACGCAAACACTCATCCGGGTCGGGCAGTTCGTCAATGCCGTTGCAAACCGCATTCACATAAAGCCCTGAGCCGCCAACCAGCACCACACTTTCGTGCGATAAAAACAACGTTTCCAGCAAGGCCAAAACATCCGTTTCAAATTTCGACACACTGTAATAATCGGAAATACTGATATTAGCAATAAAATGATGGTGCACTTCGGCCAACTCCTCCTCCGAAGGCCGTGCCACGCCGATGTTCAGCTCTTTGTAGAACTGTCGGGAATCTGCCGAAATAATCTCTGTGTGCAAAAGCTTAGCCAGCTCTATGGCGTAGGCCGTTTTGCCAACACCCGTGGGGCCTTCTATAACGATGAGTTTCTTTTTTGCAGACATTTTTTTTGTGATAATTTTGCAAAGATACGAAAAAATAGTGAATAGAGATTAGTGAATAGAGATTAGTAGGGGCGAAGTATACTTCGCCCTTCTTCCGAAGTACAAAAATTCCCTCCCGAAGTAGAAAATTGCCTGTTTTGTTAATAACTTTATGGAAAAAAACATTATTTTGCTGCTTGTGATTGAGAGTTTTTTTGTATTTTTGTGGAAAATCTGCCAGGCAATCTTGCAGATTGTGCTTTAACAAAACAATGAACAATCATGAATAAAATTAAAATGCTCTCGTTATGCATAAGTTTAATACTTTCTTGCAATGTCTATGCTCAAACAAATAAATTTAATGCTTCCAAATGGCGACTAAATTTTTCGGGAGGTTTAGGATATGTTACGGCAGGAACTGCCGCGGATGAAAGTATTCTGAAAGCTATGGGATTTGAAGAAAAAAAAGCAGAAGATTTCTGTAAAGACCTCAAAAATGGCTTGCAAGGGAGTGCGGATATGCATTATTTTCTTAACAAGAACATCGGGTTTGGACTAAAATATGCGTTTTTTACTACTGCAGGAGAAATTGAAATAGGACGCACATATAGTCCCGGTCCGGGATTTATTCAGTCAGATATGGTTCTACTTAAAGAAGTCGATTATGTTCATTTTGTCGGCCCTTCTGTTCATACTCGTTCGTTTATTGAAGATTCCCGGTTGGCATTTTCTTTGACCTTATCCGGTGGGTACGCTTATTTATTCGGGAAAAGTGAATACGAGGTTTTGCCCGGCAATGGACTTCGCGGATTGGCTACGGGTCATGCTTTGGGTGTTATGGGTGGCATTGGGTTGGAATATTTATTGAATAAACACATTGCTTTGGGATTTGATGTTGGTTATGCCTATCTTTTGTTCAATAATTTGGATGTGGAAACGAGTGTTAAATGGGGAACTAATCCGGGTATTATTTCAATAGAACCCGAACCTTTTGATTTATCACAGTTGGATTTTTCCATAGGACTAAAAGTTTATTTTTAAGCCCTTGCTATTTCACTATTCACTAATTTTTCGTATTTTTGCAAAACACACCTAAATTAGACAGTTAAATTTACCTCAAAACATAGCTTACAATGAAAAGAGAGAATTTTCAAAAAATTGTGGACGGAAAACAAGTTGATTTGTTCACACTCGTTAACAACAACGGCATCGAAATGACCGTTACAAACTATGGCGCCAAGATTGTGTCGCTGCTTGTGCCCGATAAAAAGGGGATAATGACCGATGTGGTGCTTGGGCACGACTCCATCGACAACTATCTGGCATCGCCCGAAGCATACTTTGGCGGAATTTGCGGGCGTGTGGCCGGTCGAATTGCCAAGGGACAGTTTACGCTTGATGGACAAGAGTATCAATTGGCCGTAAACAATGGCCCAAATGCGCTTCATGGTGGATTGAAAGGGTTTAATGCGGTGGTTTGGGAAGCGAAACAAATCGACAAACAAACGATAGAACTCTCATACCTGTCCAAAGACGGCGAAGAAGGCTATCCCGGAAATCTAAACGTGCAAATCATTTACAAACTAACCGATGATAATGCCGTGCAAATAGACCATAAGGCGACTACCGACAAGGCTACCATCATCAACCTAACCAACCACTCGTTCTTCAACCTTTCGGGACACGCTAACGGCTCTATCCTCGACCACCTCTTGCAAATCAATGCCGACACGTATATTCCCGCCAACGAAGAATCCATTCCTTACGGGAAACAAGACCGTTTGGACGGCACGCCGATGGATTTCCGCAACGCTCACACCATTGGCGAACGAATCAACGACGATTTTTCGCAACTCATCTGGTGCAGAGGCTACGACCATACGTATGTTGTAAACCAAGGTGGCCATGAATTGGCCTTTTGCGCCAAAGCTATGTCGCCCCAAACGGGTATTGTGATGGATGCCTATACCACAGAGCCGGGCATTCATCTCTATACCGGCAATTGGCTCAGCGGCGACTATCCTGTGAAAGACGGCAAACGCTATCTCAAACATTCGGCGTTCTGTTTAGAGGCACAGCACTTCCCGGATAGCATCCACCACCCCGATTTTCCAAGCGTGGTATTGCGCCCAAACCAAATATTTTCTTCTCAAACTATTTACAAATTTTCAATCATGAACACAACACCTATCCAAGACAAATTCAAATCTCTCTACGGCACAGAAGGCGCCATGTACACCGCTCCCGGCCGTATCAACATCATTGGCGAACACACCGACTACAACGGCGGTTTTGTGCTGCCCGGCGCCATTGACAAGGCGATGTATTGCGCCATCAAACCCAACGGAACAAAAAAAGTTCGCGCCTATGCGTTGGACTTGAACGAAGCCAGCGAATTTGGTTTGGAAGAAGCCGACAAGCCTATGCAACAATGGGCGTGCTATATCTTTGGAATGTGCAGAGAAATGGCCAAGAAAGGCAAACCTGTGCAAGGTTTTGATACCGTTTTTGCGGGCGATGTGCCGCTGGGCGCAGGAATGTCGTCGTCGGCCGCATTGGAAAGTTGCTTTGGCTTTGCTCTGAATGACCAATTCAATTTAGGTTTCAACCGTATGGAAATTGCGTTGATGGGACAAGCCACCGAACACAATTATTGCGGTGTGAAATGCGGCATCATGGATCAATTCGCCTCTTGCAACGGCAAAGAGGGCTTTTTGATGCGTTTGGATTGCCGTTCGTTGGAATTTGAATACGTGCCGTTCAACCCGAAAGGCTACCGCTTGGTACTTCTCAACACCTGCGTAACCCACAATTTGGCGGGCGGCGAATATAACAAACGCCGAGAATCTTGCGAAAGAGTGGTGGCGGCGATAGCCAAGCGTCATCCCGAAGTGAGGCTGCTTCGCGATGCCAATTTAGAGATGTTGCACGAAGTGAAAGATGAGGTGGATGCAGTGGACTACAAGCGTTCGGAGTTTGTTATCGAGGAAATCCAACGCCTATTAGACGCTTGCGAAGCGATGACCAAAGACGACTACGAAATTGTTGGCCAAAAGATGTACGAAACGCACGCAGGGCTGAGCCAAAAATACGAAGTGAGTTGTCCCGAATTGGACTTTCTGAACGACATTGCCAAGCAATGCAAGGTAACCGGCTCACGAGTGATGGGAGGCGGCTTCGGCGGCTGCACCATCAATTTAGTGAAAGAAAACTTGCACGACGATTTCGTTAAAACCGCCTTGGATGCCTACGAAAAGAAATTCGGCATCAAAGCTAAAGTCTATGACGTGGTGATTAAGGATGGGGCGCGGAAGCTGTAATTGAGTTTAAGATTAATGCAAACTAAAATATAACGAGATATGAAAAGAAAAAATGTATTCTGTATAGTATTTGCTGCTTTCCTTTTATTTGGAACTTCAATTTTAAATGGACAGCAAAAAGCAGCAATTGATTTGTCTTCTGTGGATAAATTCTTTGAAATAGCTGATAAGGTAGCATCAAACAAAGATGTTTCAGAGGAGGATTGGAAAGACATGTCCAAAACGTTGGGGTATAGAAATCGCTTTGCTCCTTACAAGGTAATACCAGAGATGCTTATAGTCGCATATTCCAATAATCAACAAGTTAAAAGAGATAGTATTTTAAATCTTTCTTGGGAAAATACAGAAGATTTCATGGAAGAATTGGCACAAATAACATTGATAAACTTTTTGGATATGAAGGAACACCAAAAAGAGTTGAAGTTATTTCGAGAAACATACGATTTTGATGCTATAAAAAACCATTCTATGGATAGACTAAAATCGTTTTTAATTTATCCCACTGTTGATACACTCATTGTTTTCCCGCGAATCGCCCTACTTTGCCAAGAGTCAGAAGCTCAATATAACGTTATAGGTGGGCTTCCTGCCATAATTATGGATTTTAACAAGTTTTATAAGGATACAGAGGAGGAAAGAATAAATTTTTTGGCACACGAAATGTTTCACAGTTATCGTGATAACGTTCGGACAAAATTGGCAAATAATGATATTAATTCATATCTTTATTGGGAATTAAGTAAGTTGCAGAACGAAGGAATTGCAGATTTAATAGACAAAACAGAAGATCTGATTAAATCTTATGGACTTGAAGGGGCACCACAAGAATATATAGATTTGTTTGTTTCCTCATACGATAATACTCCGCAAATACTTAATGATTTAGATGTTATGACACGTTCCCTTATCAATAAGGAAATAAGCGAAGAACAATTTAATGAGAAAATGGAAGATTTCTTTTTGTTCAATGGACATGCAAATGGTTATTACATGGCAAAATTGATAAAGAATGCAGGTTATATGGATGAAATGCTAAACACGTTCTATTCGCCTGTGGAATTTGTGAAATTGTACAATAAAGCAGCCCAGAAAGAACAGACTTATATGTTCAGTGATGAATTTATTAAATTTGTTGAGAATTTATAGCGATACTTTACCAAAAACGGCACTGAAAAAATTCTTTTAGTGCCGTTTTTTTTGGTTTTTACTGATTACAGACTATCTCCAAAGTCTTTCCGGAATTTCGCCATTAGGCGTTCGGGCCAGTCGCTTGTGGCTTCGAGGCTGCCCATAAAGAAACGGAGCACGGGAGGCTCGTGAACGAATTTGAGGCCGCCGATATATTCACGGTTGTCGTAAAGCCACATCACACGGTCGATAACGTAGTTGATTTGCGACAGAGTAAACACTCGGCGAGGAATAGCCAAACGTACTAATTCCGCATCAGCCAAGATTTCTATGCCGTTCTCGTCCCTTATGCTCGACAATGTGCCTCGCTCCATGCCTCGCACGCCCGAAATCAAATACAGCGCAGCTGCAAAAGCACCCGCAGGATATTCGCTTTGCGAAAGGTGTGAGCAGATCTGACGGGCATCCACATGGCAACCCAACACGCCCGGAGGAGTAACCACCGGAATACCGGCCTTATCCAATGTTTCGACCATGTATTTGATAAAACTCGGACTTTGAGAAATCATCGTTTCATCGAGCGTTTCACGAAGTCCTACGGCCATAGCCTCTATTTCTCGCGTAGAGATACCGCCGTAAGTTAGGAATCCCTCGTAGAGAGGAATTAGGGCTTCCATCTTATCGTAAAGTCCTCTTTGATTTGTACAAATACCGCCGCCTCTCGACGAACTCAACTTACGGGCTGAGAAATACACCAAATCCGCAAGGTTTGTCATTGTTTTCAGAATATCGGCCATCGTGTTCTCGTGCCAATGCCCTTCGCGCTGTTGCACCAAATAGGCATTCTCGCCAAGCAGTGAAGCATCCAACACAAGCATGATATTGTATTTATCGCACACTTGGCGCACATCCATCATGTTGCGGATTGAAAACGGTTGTCCGCCGATGAGGTTGGTTGAGGCTTCCATTCGCACAAACGGGATGTTTTCTACGCCGTGCTTTTGAATGCAGGCTTCGAGTTTATTGATGTCGATATTGCCTTTGAACGGATTGTCGGATTTAATCTCCAACGCCCCATCGCAAAGCAGTTCCTCAATCTTTCCGCCGTTTTCTAAGATATGTGCCATGGCTGTTGTGAAGTGATAGTTCATCGGAATAATAGAGCCTTTTTTGACAAAGGTTTTGCAGATGATATTCTCGGCAGCACGGCCTTGATGAACGGGCAACAGATATTTCTTGCCCAACACATCTTCTACCGCTTCTTGGAGTCTCATAAACGACTGCGAACCGGCATACGCATCATCGGCTTGAAACATGGCGGCCATTTGTTTATCACTCATAGCGTTCGTTCCGCTATCGGTTAGCATGTCTAAAAAGACATGTTGCGTGCCTAACTTGAAGGTGTTGAATCCGGCCGCTTCTATGGCGGCTAAACGTTCGGCAATCGGCACCAAGTGCAACTTTTGAACGACTCTGACTTTGTGTTGTTCGAGGGGCATTTCGCCCATTTTGTAAAATTTGATGTTTCTCATGTTGTGAATTGTTTTGATGTTTTTAATATTTGATAAGATGAGTTTTTGCAAAAAAAAAGGCAGCGTATACACGCTGCCTACAAGAATATTATTCCACTACATTAGCGTGTGTAACGATGCCTTGCAGAGTAATAATAATATGTAAAAGTGTTAAACATTGGAGTCTGAAAAATTGAGATAATTGTAATTTCGGTCTGCAAAGTTACATTTATTTTTTGAATTATCCTAATTTTTTTTGTATCTTTGCCAAAAAAAAATAATCTCAAACCTAAACATTAAAACTATGACACAACAAAAACAAACAAATGTTCCGGCCATTATCGTGATGATATTTCTGTTCGGGATGATTTCATTCGTAACCAATTTGGCTTCGCCGATGGGCGACATTCTGAAACAGCAATTTCAAGTTGCTAACTGGGTGGGGACACTCGGCGTATTCTGCAATTTTATTGCTTATGCTGTGATGGGTATTCCGGCCGGAATCATGCTCGACAAATGGGGCTACAAAAAAACCGCTTTGGCTGCTATTGCCATAGGTTTTACCGGAGTTGGAATTCAAACCTTATCGGGCACAATTGACAATTCGTCTGCCATGGTGGTGTATCTGCTTGGCGCATTTGTGGCCGGTTTCTCAATGTGT
>JAITVC010000179.1 GCA_031286005.1 Bacteroidales bacterium | reverse complement strand
TATTAGACAACGACCGGCCGACATTTTTGATATTGATAGACAATTTGCGTTACGATCATTGGAAAGTGCTACAACCGATGGTTGAGGAATATTTTCGCGTGGTATCCGATCGGGTTTATATGAGCATTTTGCCGTCGGTTACACAATATGCACGGAATAGCCTGTTTGCAGGACTTTTGCCGAGCGAGATCGAGAAAATTTATCCGAATTTGTGGGTCAACGAGGATGAAGATGATCACAAAAATCAGTACGAAGGCGATTTGTTCGGCAAATTTATTCAGCGCTACAAGCACAATGTAAAATACTCATTCAACAAGATTTTCAACCAATCGTTTGGTAAGAAGATGGTGGAAAGTATCCCACAAATGATGGACACAAAGGTAAATGTGTTGGTTTATAATTTTGTGGACATGCTCTCACATGCAAGCACTGATGTGGATTTGGTGCGAGAGATGGCGGAAGATGAATTGAGTTATCGAGGTTTGGTTGTGTCGTGGTTTGAACATTCGATGTTGTTTGAATTTATCAAACAATTGGCCAACAAAAACGTGAACTTAGTCATCACCACCGACCACGGTTCTGTGCGTGTTAAAGACCCTGTTCGAGTTAGAGCAGAGCGCGACACAAGTTTGAATTTGCGTTATAAAACCGGTCGAAAATTGGAATACGACAAAGATGAAGTGTTCTTGATTAAAAAGCCGGAAGAAGGTTTTCTACCCAAACTTAACGTTTCGTCAAGTTATATTTTTTGTAAGACTAACGATTTTTTCGTTTACTCGAATAATTTCGCCTATTATGCAAATTATTATCGAAATACCATGCAACACGGAGGAATTTCGATGGAAGAAATGTTAGTGCCGTTTATTGTTTTACAGAACAAATGAGATGAGCGTTTTTGAAAGACATATCACCCATCTGTCCGAACTTCCAACGCTTGCCAAAGATTTGTTGGAAGCGTTTCCGAAAGCCCGTGTGCTTGCTTTTTACGGCGAGATGGGCGCAGGGAAAACGACTTTTATCAAAGCCTTATGTCAAGTTTTGAATGTTGCGGATGTTGTGAATAGTCCGACATTTGCCATTATCAACGAATATCGCACAAATCATCATCAACCGGTTTTTCACTTCGATTTTTATCGATTAAAGAATTTGCGAGAGGTTTCCGATTTGGGATGCGAAGAGTATTTTTACAGTGGGCACTATTGTTTTTTGGAATGGGCGGAACTTGTGGAGCCTTTACTTCCTCAACATTTCTTGAAGATACATATTAACGTATCCGATCATCAAAATCGATATGTTTCAGCAACCTCTATCGTGTAGTTATGGCATCTTTCAATACACCAATCGTCCCATTTGAAGGATTGAACCTTCTGCTCACAAAAGATTATTGTGATGCAAAATTGGTTGTATTGGCGGATGAAAACACACGAAAATATGGTTTGCCGCATTTGCTGCACGTGTGTCCGATGCTTCAAAATGCTCTAATCATAGAGATTCCAAGTGGTGAAAAACATAAAAATCTGCAAACCTTTTCGATGATTATTGAACGATTGAGCGAATATCTTGCCGACCGGACATCGCTTTTGATTAATTTGGGCGGCGGGGTAATCTGCGATATGGGCGGATTTGCAGCAGCATGCTACAAACGCGGCATAGATTTTGTCAATATTCCAACAACTTTGTTAGCGATGGTTGATGCTGCTTATGGCGGAAAAACAGGTGTGAATTTTGACCATTTCAAAAATCAAATTGGTGTTTTTGCACCTGCAAAAATGATCGTGATAGATGTGGATTTTTTGCAAACGTTACCAAAAAGCGAGCTATTATCGGGATTTGCAGAGATGATTAAAATGGCCTTGATTACATCCGTTGACTTTTGGGATGAGATAAAAGCGGTTGATTTAATGGATTTCAAAACACTGAAACCACTAATCATTGAAACTATCGAAAAGAAGAGGCTGGTTGTTGAAAAAGACCCCACTGAAGAACATAGCCGCAAGATTCTAAACTTCGGGCACACGTTTGGCCATGCCTTTGAAACGTTGGCATTGGAACAAGCACGCGAACTTTCACACGGTCATGCGGTGGCTATGGGCATGCTTTGCGAACTATGGCTATCTGAACAAATCTTGAAATTTGATACCGAAAAGCGACGTGAGGTTTCGGAATTTATTATTTGTAATTTTCCAAAATATGATATTCAACCTGTAGATATTCCTCGATTAATGGATATTTTATTGCACGATAAAAAGAATGTGTCCAATCAAATCAAACCGGTCTTATTGAATGGCATCGGGAATCCCGTATACGACATCAATTGCTCAAAAGAGTTGTGTACAAAAGCATTTCAAACCTATATTCGATAATTAAAAGACTATGATTTTACCCCGATGTTCATCTAATTTTAGTGCGGAAATTCGCTTGCCTGCTTCCAAAAGTTTATCCAACCGATGGCTCATATTGAATGCTTGTGCGGATTCAAAAATACAACTTAGTAATTTGTCGAATGCCGCAGACACCGTTCTGTTGCAGGATTTATTGAACATCATATCACAACCTGTATCATCATCGAAACTTACAGAAATCAATTGCCGAAATGCCGGAACTGTGCTTCGGTTTCTTACCGCTTATCTGTCGGTAATGCCCGGAAAATGGCTTATTACGGGTGATGATCGTTTGTCGGTTAGGCCGATTGCCGATTTGGTTGATGCGTTGAAACAGTTAGGCGCCGATATTTCTTACACGCACCAATCGGAACGTTTGCCTTTATTAATTCAAGGAAAGTCTGAATTTTCAGGCTCTGTAGTGAAATTGAACATGGATAAAAGCAGTCAATTTGCATCTGCCTTGATGTTGATGATTTCCAAATTCCCAAATGGGTTGCAAATTGATTTTAACAGCAACATAATTTCACAGCCATATCTTGAAATGACGGCCGGGATCCTTGAGCAATGTGGTATTGAGGTCGTTCGTTCCGAGAAAAATATCTCATTAAAAGGTACACTCTCCTACCCACCGGAAGTTATTATGGAATCCGATTGGACTGCGGCATCGTATTTCTATGCATTCGTTGCCCTTTCGGAAAACGGTACGATAGCATTTGAGAACCTGCACAAACAGAGTTTGCAGGGCGATTCGATTCTGTCTGCATGGTTTGAAAGATTTGGCGTTGAAACCATATTTACACCCACACATGTTATTCTGAAAAAAGTATCCAAACTTTCGTTGCACACTTTGGAGTTAGATTTTACGCATCATCCCGATTTGGCTCAAACGCTGGCCGTGCTATGTGCTGCGTTGAATATTCCAGCTCGATTGAATGGCTTGTCGTCGCTTCGCAATAAGGAAACCGACCGTTTGCAAGCCCTATCGCATGAATTAAATCAAATAGGTGCAACTAATACAATCGAACATCATTCGTTAATCCTATACAAACACGGCGAATTGGATTTTTCCAAGCCGATTCAAACCTACGGTGATCATCGTATGGCTATGGCTTTCTCAACTTTATCAAGTTTATATCCGTCTATTGAAATTAAGCAACATGAAGTTGTCTGTAAATCGTTTCCAGACTTTTGGCAACAACTTCATAACCTATAATACAAACACCAAAACCTATGAAATTTAACATCCTTCCGGAAGAAGAAATCATTCACAAAGCCCTAAATGGCAGCAAATCTCACTTAAATTTGTTACTTTCCATCTATGAACCTTTCATTGAAGAAAACATTGGCAAATTGATTAAAAACTATCCCGATGCATTGGATGTGCGCCAACGCGTGTGTTGTAAAATTATCGACCATATCGAAAATAAAACCTATTTGCATCAAGATAAGTTTTCGCATTGG
>JAITVC010000169.1 GCA_031286005.1 Bacteroidales bacterium | reverse complement strand
GGATTTCTCTGTGTTGCTGCCGGTATTATTTATGTACTTTACAATTTTGTATCCTTGTTTTTTTTGGGAGGAAATCCGGTTACCGGCTGGACAACTATTATCACCTTAATTGTATTTTTCGGTGGTGTGCAATTGCTAACTATAGGCGTATTGGGACAAAACATTGGAAATTTATTCGACGAAGCCAAAGATCGGCCGGAATATTTAATCAAAGGAAAACTAAATTTTAAAAACTAAACTAAATTGTTATGAGAATAGTTCAACTTATCAAAGAAAATCCATCCAAATACCTGTTTGTTGGACTCGCTTTTATTTTGCTATGTGTATCGTTTCGGATGAGTTTTAATGCCGGAATGTCCGGCGACGAACAGTTTCAGATGGATCAAGCCAAAAACGTTTATAAATTCTACACCACACTTGGGCAAGACACGACTGCGGCACATTTTCGCGAAGAATGGAATTTAGCGCACTACGCTCAATTTATTGATAATCTGGCTTATGCTATTGCCAAAATATTCAACATAGAAGATCAACTTTTGGTGCGACATATTACAAACAGTATTTGCGGATGGTTCATGATTTTGTTAGGAGGCTTGATTGCATTTCAAATTGCCGGAAAATGGCGTGCCGCAATGATTGTAGCATTGCTAATGTTCTTTTCGCCTCGATTATTGGGACATTCGTTCAACAATCTCAAAGATACATCTTTTGCTACGGCCATGCTATTTGGCATTTACACGTTTATCCGGTTTTTCAAAGAATTTCCTAAGCCTTCGTGGAAAACGTTAGTATTAATGGCTTTGAGCATCGGTTTTGCATTCGGCGTGCGAATTGGAGGAATTTTGCTTATCCCCTATCTCGGCCTTTTCGGATTAGTCTATTTTATCAAAGAATACTCGTTTAAGAGCTTTGTCAAAGAAAAAGAACGCTCACTGTTTTGGAAAATGGTGAAATGGGGTCTTTTAGTTTCAATTGTCGGGTATATTTTGGGAATTTTGGTGTGGCCCTACGGATTGACCGGACCTATTTCTCATACAATTCACACATTCAAAGGGCAAAGCGGATTCTCAACCGCTATCCGGCAAGTGTTTGAAGGTTCTTCGCAATGGTCGGATTTGTTGCCTTGGTACTACACACCGAAATTTATTTTGATGACTATCCCAACGGCGATATTGATTGGATTAGGCTTATTTTTCGCTCTGCTTTGGAAAGACAAGAAAAATTACTTTTGGTATTTCATTGTGTTTTTTGCATTTTTCTTCCCGATATTTTGGATCGTTTATACCAATGCTAACGTTTATGGAGGTTGGCGACACGCCTTGTTTGCTTATCCGGCAATGGTTGTGGCGGCAGGATTAGGATTTGAACTATTGCTAAAATGGCTCGGCACAAAATTTTCTAAATTCATTCCTATCTTTGGAATCGCTTTTGTAGCAGTGCTTTTGTGGCATCCGATTCGGCATGTTTTGAAAAATCACCCCTACGAATATGTATATTTCAATGAATTATTTGGCGGAGTGGAAAAAGCCTACGGTAATTACGAGTTGGATTATTACTATCATTCCACACGCGAAGCCTCGGAATGGATAATTAAGAATGCCGAAAAGACAGGTTTAGAAACCTCTGATAAAATCAAAGTGGCAAGTTGGCATACTGCTTCTGTTGGCTATTTTTTTAGAAACGATACGGCTAAATTTGAAATTAATTTTTCAAGGTGGTATGAGCGTGGGAATAATGATTGGGATTATGCGATTTTCACAGTTACAGGAATGAGTCCGGATATGCTTAAACATCCGGAGGCTTTTCCTCCGGCTAACACGGTTCATGAAATCAAAGTTGATGGAAAACCGATTTGTGTTATCTTAAAACGTACGGACAAATCCGATTACTATGGTAATATTTTAAAAGGGCAAGGTCAACAGGATTCTGCGGTTGTGTTATTTCAAAAATCCTTAACCGTAGTGCCTACCGATGAATCGGTATTACTGAATTTAGGCGAAATTTATCTCAACAAACAACAGTACGATTCGGCGATTTCTTACTTGGATAAACTGTTGGCTTTTGATCCTAAAAATGAATCGGCAAACTACTATAAAGCCTATGCTTTAATGTTTCAAAACCGTTTGAATGAAGCGCAAAGTTGCTTGCAAGTTATCGTCAATCATAATCCGAAAAACGAGGCTGCTCCTTGGATGGCCGCCCAAGTTTATGCACGACAAGGTAATTTGATTTTAATGGACAAAATGATTGAACGCACGCTGATTGCCAATGCTGGAAAACAACAGGAAGCACTGACATTCATGCAACAAGTATATCCACAATTGGGACTCTCGGCAAACGATGCAATGATGAGTTTTACTAAAATTTGGATTCGCGTTTTAGAGGAATTAGGCTACAAAGAGGAAGCGGAACAACTGAAAAAAAACAAGTAGTTTTTTTAGTGAATAGTTAGTAGTTAATAGTTGTTAAAGAAAACTATCTATTCACTACTCATTATTCGCTAATCACTATTAACTAATCTCAGAATACAATGAAGCCAGAACGTTTTATTATGAAAAGTCCTTGCGGAAATATCGCCGCAACGGTTAGCGCTCACGGATTGCAAGAGTTGAAACGAACTTCGGAAGACGTGAAGCCACCGAAAACACCATTCGGGCGACAAGTCCGTGATCAACTCAAAGATTATTTTGCTAAGAAAAGCACGCAATTTGATATTGAGCTGGATTTACAAGGCACCGATTTTCAAAAAAGCGTTTGGGACGAATTACAAAAAATTCCTTATGGTTCAACGGTTTCTTATGGCTATATTGCACACCGCATCGGCAAACCAAAAGCTGCACGTGCGGTAGGCTCTGCAAATCACAACAACCCTATTTCGATTGTTGTGCCATGCCATCGGGTTGTGGGTGCAAAAGGCCAACTCACGGGCTATGCGGGCGGATTAGAGATGAAAGCGTTCTTGCTGCAATTGGAGGGAGCCTTGCTGGTGTAGGAATACACTTAATATTATTGAATTTGGTATAAAATTGACGTTTGTGAGGTATCGCCGCCTTGCGAAAGGGGCTTCGAGGGCAAAATCATGGTGTCGCCATCTCGCGAAAGTGTTTTTTCTGACAAAATGTCAGTATCGCCATTCTGCGAAAGCGGTTTTTAGGCCAAAAAGTGGGTGTCGCCATCCTGCGAAAGTAGTTTTTATGA
>JAITVC010000135.1 GCA_031286005.1 Bacteroidales bacterium | reverse complement strand
TCGGGTGTAAATCCGAACAGGTCATAAACATTCAGTAAACGTAAGTTTTTTAAGCCAAGTCCGAGATTGCTGTTCAGTTCGCTTTGCAAACTTTGTGCTTCTACTTGGTATTGCGGATGTTTTTCAACATAGATACGGTAATTTTTCAAGATTTTATACAATCCTTTTTTAGGATAATTTTAGTTAGACGACAGAAAAAATTTAGGTACAAAGATAGCGATTTTTTTTGAGATGGCAAAATTGACAATTTAGTTTTTGGCCCGCCACATCGTCTTATTTAATCTTATAGGCCATCAATGCATCGCCATGCCGAATGTACAGCACACCGTTGTAAATCACAGGATGCGTCCAAAAAGGACCCGTGCCCAAAGTAACGGAAAACTTACTGACCAGATCAAGCTTTTGCGAATTGGGCTTAACCAACGCCATTTCGCCTTTGTCGGATAAGATATACAACATGCCATCGGCGGAAATGATATTGCCGGCAGCCAAATCTTTCGATTCGTACATGATTTTTCCGGTTTTCCAATCAGCGCAATACCAAGTCGTCCTTTGGCCTGAGCCATACACATAATTGCCAAATTTCAGCACGTGTCCCATTTGATGCCCGATTTGCGGTAAATCATAAACTTTCTTAACCTGTTTTCCGCCATCCGTCAATTGCAACATCACGGAGCCTTTGCCGTAACTGCTCATGCCAAACAACAGGCCGTTGCTGTAAATGGGGGTGTTCGGATGCTCGCCAAATCGATTGGTGTGCGGATGCGACCAAAGCATTTGGCCTGTGGCCGCATCCAAGCCGATGATAAAATGCGACATCATAATGGCAATTTGAGGAACAGATTGGTCGCCGATATAAATCGGCACCCCATAGCCGCTCATCACATCGGCGCCTTTGGAAGTCCAAATCGTTTTGCCCGTATTTTTGTTCAGAGCAACTACATTGTGCATTTTCCCGCCGGGTGCGATAATCAGTTTTTCGCCTACAATTAACGGCGGACCATGCCAACCGTGTTTGGTATTTTCGGCGGCATATTCCTTAATATAATCCTTTTTCCACAGAAGTTTCAGCGAATTTTCGTCGAAACAGAATAACTCTGCGTTTCCATTCACAACATACAATTTTCCATCATTGGGAATAACCGTACTGCGTGTGCCAATATAGCCGTCGCTATCCCATTCCTTGCCGAAATCCACTTTGTTGAGCAATTTGCCCTGCAAATTCAACACATAGAGATAACCTTTTCCATCCGTAATTCCGGTAACGAAGATTTTGTTATGGTCAATGGAAATAGATGTGTAGCCATCTCCCAACCCTTCAAAATGCCACAGCAATTCGGGGCCTTTCGGCGGCCATGATTTTAATAATCCGGTTTCCTTGCTGTAATGCCCCGTGCGGTCAAACCGCCATTCCACACGGTCTTGTGCTGATAATGTCGAACCAACGCACAATGCAAAAAGTATGGTAAAAAGTTGTTTCATAATTTTTTTCACAAAGATACGAAAAATATTCCAAACAAACACCGTAGGGCCGAATAATTATTCGCCCCTACAAAAAAACCCTTCGAGAGTATTTTTCTTTTTCCATCAAAACAACGCCTCGTCATTCCGAGCGAAGCACGCAAAGCGTGCGTAGTCGAGGAATCCCCTTGCTATTTTTTGTTTATAAAATGCCTTATTTGTTGAATCGTGTAGTTTTAGATGAACAGGTAAAACCTGTCGAGATAGAACGACTTAGGCATAGCCTAAACCGAATGGAGTGCTCGCTGAAAAAAATATTTAATTAACAATGTATAGCTCGGTTATTACTGTACCAGGTATAAATCTCAAAGCGATAACAAGCCCATTGTTCTTATAAAAATAATTTATGACTAATCCGAGAGGACTTTCCTCAGTTGTTATGTCGTTAAATATGTAAACTGTAGAAGTTTGCAGTTCTTTTAATACTTTGTTTCTCCATTCTTCACTATCGTCTCCAACATATGTGTATTGCGTAAAATTGTTACATTCACAATTACGTTTTATGGTTAATACACCTCCAGCTAATAGGGATTCCCAATTTCCTTCATCACAACCAAATGCACCTTCTAAATTGTGAAAAGTAATTCCTCCTTTCCAATTTTGTTTTGTTAAATATTCGTCTACGCCAAGCAAATTTTGCTTATGCAATTGAATAAGTTTGTTCAAAGTCAGCTTCTGTGCAGAAACTGAGAATGCCACGAATATGCTAATGAATAGCAGTAGATATCTTTTTTTCATAGTCTTTTTGAATTTTTAAGATTAAAATTATTTTGCATTTTTTCTGCTTGTTCTTTTTCCGCGTCGATTCCATTCTTTTACAGGCCATGTGCTTGTTGCGCCATATACAACCACCCTGACATTTCTAAAAAAACCTAATTCAGCGGAATTGGAGCCACGAAGTTGTGAAATAGGCCGAGCACAATCTTCTGTCAATTCATAAATCGAAAATTGATTTCTTTTGGGAAATGTCGGTACAATTACCCAATCGCCCTTTACCATTGTTCGAGTGAAATCTTCTAAATAAATATTTGGTTTCTTTTTCGTGATTTTTGCGCAAATATTGTAGATATCGCCACGTTTTCGACAAATTTCTTCAGCAGCTTCATAAAAAGAAGCAAAACCGATTGCAAGACATTTTTCTTCAAGAAGTTTTTTTGCATTGTCTGAATCCCATTCATTTCGATGAAACCAGATTTTGTTTTGTTTTTTTTGCATGGTGTTTTGTTTTTTAGTGTTTAATTGTTTAGTTGTATTTTAATCATGGTAATCTTATTAATCAAGAAGATCATAGTTCAGACATTTTTGGGCATAAAAAAAACGGACTTAAATATCCGCTTCCGAGGTCGTGAGAATAACCCAAACAGTAAATAAATAAGTCCGCAATTTGCGAACGTTTACTTATTCTAACTGTTTTTGAAATTTCTCACGTTTCGGAAACAAGAATATAGCAACGCTATTTTATATGATGTTTTATTTTTTACATATTTTTTGAATTAAATTTGAGTGCAAATATACGAATTATTTTTGAATAATTATTTCATTAATTTGTCGGTGTACTTCGGGAATGATATTTTTGGCAACATCCCAAACAATCATGGTTAGACATATTCAACTTCATTTAAAATATATTTTCCAATATGCGGACTTAATCCATTTTTTGTAACAATATCCAAGTGCTCGTTGCGAAATGTGCTTTCCAGCAATTCACAACTTGCCAAATAATTCAAATACGTTTCTTTTTGAGGCTCAAAATCGAGCAAAATATCAATATCACTATTTTCTGTTGCCATTGATTTTACAACAGACCCAAACAATCCGATATTAGAAACACCTATTGAAACCAATTGAGGTTTGATCTGCCTCAAATTTGATACTATATTCGATTTTGTTTCCATAATAATTTAATTTTCTACAAATATACGAGTTATTTACAATTTAAGTCTGTAAATAATGATTTATCTTAATTTTTAATTTTGTACGCCATCAACGCATCCCCATGCCGAACATACAATACCCCTTGATAAATCACCGGATGCGCCCAATGTTGGTCGGTACCTAAGGTAATCTTAAACTTGCTTACCATGTCAAATTTTTCGGGCGTAGCTTTCACTAAGGCCATTTCGCCACGATTGGAGTAGCAATAGAGCATTCCATCGTCGGCAATGGTTACGCCTTCTGCGATGGATTTATCTTTGTATGTAATTTTGCCTGTTTTCCAGTCCACGCAAAACCAGAATTTATTGGCATCCCCGGAGCCATAAGCATAATTTCCAATTTTAACCATCGCACCCATTCTGGAATCTAATTCTGCGGATTCCCACACCTTTTCCACTGCACGTCCGCCGTTGGCCAAGCGAAGCATGGTAGAACCTTTGCCGTAGCCACTGGTGCAAAGCAGCATATTGTCACCGCCATAAACCGGCGTATTGGCGTGAACGGAGTGCCGGTTTTTATTTTCAAACGACCAAAGTTTTTTTCCGTTAGAAATATCAATGCCCAAAATATGATTGGCCGTCATGGTTACAATTTGCGGCACTTGCTGATCGCTCACATAAAGCGGCGAGCAATAAGCGGAGAGATCGCCTTCGCCCGGACAAGACCAAATCAGTGTGCCGTCATTTTTATTCAAGGCAACCACATTATGCTCTTTTCCGCCTACAGAAAGAATCACTTTATCGCCAACAACGAGAGGTGATTCGTTCACACCCCACTGGATATTGGAGCCGCCGAAATCATTGATAATACTTTTTGTCCAAAGAATGTCCAACGAGTTTTGATTTAAACAAACCAACTGCCCCGTACCCGAAAAAATATACAGTTTTCCATCATTAATGGTAGCCGTGCCACGAGTGCCGTTATAACTTTCGGCCCATTCCTTGCCGTATTCTTTTTTGTTCAACAGTTTTCCGGCCAAGTCGAACACATAGAGATTGCCAACATCTCCGGTCATGCCGGTAACGTAAATTTTGTTCGCATCAATAGCCACCGACGAGTGCCCTTCGTTCAAACCCTCGAAAGACCAAAGCAATTCAGGGCCATTGGCCGGCCATGAGGTAAGTAAACCTTTTTCGTTGTAAATTCCGGTGCGATCGTTTCGCCATTGAATGGTTGTGTTTTGTGCCGATAGCGAGAATACAGCACACATAAGCGCGAATAAATAGATTGATTTCATAAGATTTATTTTTTGTTAGAGAATTTTTTTGCAAAGATACGAAAAAAATAGCAATTGAAGATGGTTAATAGTGATTAGGTCTCAACGAAGTTCATTACGGCTTAATTTTGGAACTACGGCAACCTGACAAAATGTCAGGAATTCGTTTTTTTATTGCGTAAAGACGTTAGTAAATTTTTGCAATTTTTCGTATCTTTGCAAAAAAATCTGCCAAACATGATCCAACAAATCTATACCCTTAATCTACTTATCCTCGCTGTAACCATGGTTGCGCTTGGGCTTATGTACTTGTTCTTAAACGTGTCTGATAGTCCGAAGTTGGGTGCATACCGGAATGCGGCAAAGGCTATGGCGTTTACGTATATCTTTTTCGGGCTGGCTAATGGCTTTGAATATATGGCGGAACTGTCGGACGTGCAGGACGTAGACCATTCGTTGCTGCTTAGATTGATAACGCTGATTATTGCTTCGGTGCAGGCTTTTTTGTTTACGTTTGCAATAGTTTCGCTGATTAATACCACCTATATGACCCGAAAACGTGTGGTTAGAGAAATCGTTCTGATCAGTCTGCTGATTGTTTTGGGACTGTTTTTTTATTTCACAGGCGAGGTGGCTATCTATTATTTTGTTGGTTTCTACACGGCGTTTTATTTATTTCAATTGGTGCGTTACACGTTTCTATTTGTGAACCTTTACGGCAACTGCTTGTGCGAACTAAACAACTATTTTTCCGACAGAGAGGCAGAACGGATACGCTGGGTAAAGTTTTCTTTTGCTTCGGCTTTTGTAATTGGACTGATGGCGTTGATCCTATCTATTTTCCCGTCGCTGTGGTTCGGGCTTGTGGCTTCGTTGGCTTGTTTGGCATTTTATGTGCATTTTGCTATTCGGTTTGTTAATTATGCTTTTATCTTCAATAAAATAGAAGAAGCGTTGAGAGAAGAGCCGGAAGATGAAAGCGCAGACGAATCTTTGCCTGAGTATTCTTTAAGTGAGTCTGTTTCGGCTTTGGAAGGTCGGATAAGGCAATGGGTGGCCCACAGGCAATACATCAAACAAGGTATCACGATTAAAGATATGGCTGTACAGATTGGTACCAACCGGTCTTATCTTTCGGCATACATTAATCAATATGAACAAAAAACGTTCCGTGAATGGATAAACGGTTTGCGGATTGAGGAGGCCAAACGCCTGTTGCTTGAAAATCCGAACATGGAACGCTGGCAACTTGCCGAACAGGTGGGATACAAGAACTGCGATGATTTTTCTATTCAATTTAAGAAAGTTACCGGCCAAACGCTTACTGCCTATCGGCAGTAATGGGTAACGGGGTACAAGGTGGCTGGGTTCACCACCCCGTCCCTCGCACCCAGCCACCCCATCCCCCATATTTTTGACGTTTCCAAAGCCGAAATTGACGTTTTCAAGGTGAATTAACGACGAAATTGTTGTACCTTTGCACGCCCAAAAACAAACGGCAGAACATACAATAAATCATTTCATAATTTAATTCAAATTTCTTTTTTATGTTAAAAACGTATTTTAACTTGAGGAATGTGGTTGCCACGGCAATCTGCCTCTCAGCAATGGCTCTTTCGAGCAAAACAGTAGCCCAAAACAGCGGCAACATCGGCGACTCTATCCACTGGGAATACACCCCCGCCGACAGTAGCCTTAGCGTTACCTGTACCGATAACGACGGCAGTGTGCGTATGCCGAATTTTGACAGCAGGACATCTATGCCTTGGAACCACTTGCGCGATTCGCTTAAGCATTTAACTGTTGGAGAAGGAATTACAACAATTGGGTATTACGATTTTGCTGACTTTATGAATTTAACAGATGTAAGCTTTCCCGAATCGTTACTTGCGTTTGGACCTTTTGCTTTTGACGGCTGTAAAAGTTTGACATCCGTTACCATCCCCGATTCGGTAACAGGGTTGTCATCGGGGGCTTTTAGATACTGTGAAGGTCTAACTTCTGTTACCATTGGCAAGAAGATGAGTACACCTCCGTCTGATGCTTTTCTCCGATGCCGTAGTTTGATTTCCTTTAATGTTTCGCCGGACAATCCTTATTTATCGACCGAAGACGGTGTGCTGTTCAACAAAGACAAAACACAACTAAGAGTATATCCTATAGCCAAACCCGAAACAACTTATACTATTCCCGAATCGGTAACAACACTCCAAACCTATGCTTTCGCTTACTCTAATCTGACTTCTATTACCATTCCCAAGTCGGTTATAATAATAAATGATAATGTTTTTTATTCTGCTGATAAACTGATTTCTACTGATGTTGCGCAGGATAATTCCTATTTTTCGAGTGAAGACGGAGTACTGTTCACTAAGAATAAAAAAACGTTGTGGCTTTATCCCGCCGGGAAAACAGAAACTTCTTATATCATTTCCGATTCGGTAATTGAAACCAAAATTTATGCTTTTTACGGTAATGACAGTCTGCGTTCTGTTACCATTCCAAACTCGGTAACTACAATTGGGGCCTATAATTTTGCGTACTGTATGGGATTGACCTCTATTGCCATTCCCAATTCGATAACTTCTATCCCGTCAGGTATTTGTTATTATAATGATAGTGTGAATACCGTTATTATTGGCGATTCGGTAACTGCAATTGAGAGCTATGCTTTTTACTATAATAGGGCAATGACCAAATTTATCAGTTACACAGCAACACCACCAACAGTTGCTTCCGGTGGGTTGGGTTTTGCGACACCGACAGGTAAAACAACCATCTACGTACCCGCTGCTTCGGTAGATGCTTACAAAGCCGCTAGTGGGTGGAGCTCTAGGACAATTAAGGCGATAGTTTCCGTTGAAAGTGTTACGTTTAATGAGGTTTCGCTTTCACTGAAAGTTGACAGTGTTGCAACCCTTGTTGCTACCGTTACTCCAGACACAGCGACCAACCAAATTGTAACATTCAGCAGCAGTAATCCTGCAGTTGCCACAGTAGATGCTGCGGGTGTAGTAACGGCGGTATCCGAAGGTACAGCCGTAATTACAGCAAGCACTTATGAAGGTGGCTTTACTGACGAGTGCGAGGTAACGGTAACGCAGCCTGTAATGGGCGTAAGCCTCAATAAAAGTGAACTTTCGCTACATGTTGACAGCACCGAAACTCTTGTAGCAACGGTTTTGCCGGATGAGGCCACCAACCAAACGGTAACGTTTAGCAGCAGCGACACTACGGTTGCCACCGTGAACGAAACAACGGGCTTGGTAACGGCTGTGGCTGCGGGTACGGCCATGATTATCGTAACCACAGAGGATGGCGACTTTACAGATACCTGCAAGGTAACCGTGGCGAGCAATTCAAGTATTGCAGAACATTTGCAGGAAAATGCACTGCGGATTTATCCTAACCCGGTAGAGAATGAATTGAGAATTGACAATGTCGAATTGGCAATTGACAATGTGATGATTTACGACGTGTATGGCCGCATGGTAAAAGAAGCTCGTGCTACAAACGGCACAACAACGATAAACGTTTCGCATTTGTCGGCAGGCATCTATGTTGTAAAAATCGGAACTCAAACGGCGAAGTTTGTGAAGAAATAAACTTGAGAGATTTCAAATAGATTACGACGAACTGCGCGAACGGTTTCCACATGTGCGCAGGCGGAAACAACCCAAAAAGGAGGAATTTCTCGCAAAAAGCGACGAATTCCTCCTTTTTTGTGAGAAAATTCATGCTTTTAACTTGAACGTTTGTGCTTTTTAACCGAAAAATTGTGTTTTTTTGCTTGGATATTCGTGTTTTTTGTGAGAAAATCCATGCTTTTAACTTGAACATTTGTGCTCGGAACTAAAAAAATGGTGCTTTTTGCTTGACGTATCGGCGTTTTTAACTTGATGGATGGTGTTTTTTACTTGACTGATGGTGTTTTTTACTTGGCCGTTCATGCTTTCTTCTTCTTCCGTTCTATCTGAGAGATGAGCAAGCCGAAAATAACCAGACCAATGCCGATAACTTCTTGCCAAGTAAACGTTTTGTTGAGCATGAAATAGGCGCCTATGGCGGTGGCGATAGGGATGAGGTTGGTAAACAAAACGGTTTTCACGGCGCCGAGCTGTTTGATGGATTCCACAAAGCAAACAAAAGCGATGCATGAACCGCAAATGGCCAACATGGTCAGGTTTTTATAAATATCCCAATCGAACGGAATGGCTTGAAATTCGCGCCACTCGAAAGCGAAAAACAACGGCAGAAACATCAAGGCTGCCAATGTGGTTTGGTAAAACACAATCGTGAAGTTATTGTATTTGTGGGATATTTTCTGAATGCACAAGGCGTAGGCCGCCGAAGAAAACATCGCCAACAATAGAAACAAAACGCCTTTAATATCCACTAATAACGCTCCGCTTCCATCCAAGATCATGTATAAAATACCGCAAAACGAAATGGCCAACCCCACGAAAACCGTCCATTTCGAGCGGATGCCCATAAATAACCACGCTCCCAATGGCGTGATGAGCGGAATTAAAGCCACCATAATGGCAGCAAAACTTGCACTGGAATGAATGATGCCGTAAGATTCGCCGATGAAATACAAAAACGGCTCACAAAAGGCAATGAGCAAAATCAGCCGCCAATCGTGGCGTTCCATTTTTTGCCATTTCCCGGTAACGGTAATGAAGATACCCAAGAAAATAGCCGCCAAACTCAGCCGGATAAATGTCATGGTAATCGGTTGATACACTTTTAAAATTTGTTCGGACCAAACAAAGGTTAGTCCCCAAAATCCGGCAAATGTCAACGGTAAAAGATAGGCAAGGCGAGATGTTTTCATAGTTGTGTTGTGGTGCGGTTTATATCTAAAATCTGCATATCGGTG